>CAXTDD010000159.1:0-6201 GCA_964242955.1 uncultured Rubrobacteraceae bacterium
GGCTGCCGGTGCCGCCCTCGACTATCTCCAGGATGCCTTCCAGCTCGGTCTCGCAGCCGAGGTCCTGGGCTTGGGGCTTGAGCTTCTCGATGAGGTCCGTGGCGACCTCCCTGGCCGCGACGGTCGTGCCGTCTGAGGCGTCGTAGAAGGCGGCGTTCATGCCGTGGCGGGCGGCGCGCCACCTGTTCTCTTCGGCCACGTCCTTGTTGTACGGGCCGCGGGGGGCCTGGTCTTCAAGGGCGTGGGCGACTATGCACTGGGTGAGGGCCGTGAGCGACGTCGTGTACTTGAGGCTCGTCTGGGAGTCGAGGATGCGGAGCTCTATCGTCCCGATCTTGGGGTGCGGGCGCACGTCCCACCAGCAGTAGGTGTAGTCATCCATGGCGCCAGAGCCCACCATGAGGTCTACGTAGCCCTCGAAAGAAGCCCAGTCGGGGAAGGCGGGGGGGAGGCCGGCGCGGGGGAAGGTCTCGAAGATCTTGACCCGGCTCGACTCGAAGCCGGTGTCGAAGTTCTGCCAGAAAGGGGAATTGGCCGAGAGGGCGAGCAGGAGCGGGGCCTTCTCGGAGAGGCGGTTGTGAGCCTCTATGACCTTCTCCTCGTCCGGGACGGCGACGTGGACGTGCTGGCCGAAGTTCGGCCACCCTCCGCAGGGTCTCTATGACCTTCTGGTAGCGGTCCTGGTCGGTGGCCTTCTGGTCGCGGTAGCGGCTGAAGGGGTGGGTGCCGGCCGAGGCGAGGGAGGCGCCGCAGGCGGCGGCCCACGAGCCCACGCGGCCCCGCATCTCGCGCAGGTGCCTCTCCGTCTCGGCGGCGGTGGCGCAGGGCGGGGTCTTTATCTCCATCACGGACTGGAAGAGCTCGTAGGAGACGAACTTGCACAGTTCCTTCGGGAGGCGGGCCATGATCTGCTCGATCTTGGGCACGAGCTCCCCGGTCGTGGCGTCCACGATGTGGAGCTCCTCCTCGACCCCTAAAGAGTAGCCGGAACCGCCACCCTCGAACTCTATCGGCACGGCGTTCCTCCTCTATCCCTCGAAGCCTAGAGGGCTTCCTCGATCCAACCCTCGTAGACCTCCCGCGGGGCCTCCCCCGAATGCGCGCCGACGACCTGATCGTTTCTGTCGAGCACGTAGACCGTCGGATAGCCCGAGACACCGTACTCCGAGCCCAGGACGGGATCGTAGAGGGCCGGACCCTCGATACCGTACTCGTCCACGAACTCTCCCACCTTGCCGGGGTCGTCCTCCCCGTCTATGCCGGCCATCACCACCCGCAACCCGTCGTACTGCTGTTCCAGCTCGCTTATGACCGGGGCTTCGGCCTGGCAGTGCGGGCACCAGGTCGCGAAGAAGACGAGCATCGTCGGCTGTCCGTCTCCGCCGACGGTGACGTTGCCGCCATCGACCGTGTCCGCGGCGAAGGACGGGGCCTGTTCTCCGACGGGCACCAGGCCCTCGTCGTTCGGGGTGAAGTTGCTGGTGTTGCCGCCGCCGGTGGTGCTCAAGACGGCGAAGAGGGCTATCGCGACGATCACGAGCGCCGTGAATCCTGCGAGCAGCAAACCCAGGGTCCGGTTGCCGCCGGATGACGCCTTCTCCGCGGCTTTTCCGCGCTTGTTCCCCGGGGTGGTGCGGGTCATGAGGAATCCTTAACGGTCGACGGCCGATGTCGTGGGGTAACATAGTACCCGCTTTGGTTGAGGAAGGCCAAGAAACGGGTTACGGGACGCGGGGCTGGCTCACGGGTTCTTTTGCGACGCTCGCGTCGAGGATCGTGCTCGGCGGCGTGTTCCTGGTGGCCGGGGGGAGCAAGGTGCTCGATCCTGGGAGCCTCGCCGCCTCTATCCGCACCTACGAGATCGGGCTGCCCGAGTGGTTCGTCACCCTGTCGGCGTACGCGCTTCCCTACCTCGAAGTGATGATCGGGCTCTACCTCCTCGTCGGCCTCTTCACGAAGGCCTCGGCCTGGACGACGACGGGCCTGATGGCCGTGTTTACGCTGGCCCTGCTGCAAGGCGCCGTGCGCGGCCTTGAGATCGACTGCGGCTGCTTCGGCGCTTCCGCCGGGGAGTCGAATTTGTGGTTGAGCGCCGCCAGGGACGTGGGCCTTATCGTGCTCGGCCTCCACGTTGCGCTCTCCCCGGTAGGACGTTTCAGCGTGGACGCTTTGCTCCGCCGCCCTCGCCCGGAAGGGGAGCTCCCCGAAACCTGACCTGGGCGAGCACCGCGCCGGAAACGACCAGCACGGCCCCGAGGACTTTCGGCAATGTGAGATCCTCCCCGAGCAGCACCGTCCCGAGAGCTCCTGCCACCACCGGTTCCACGGTCGCCACGATGGCGGCCCGTCCCGCGCCCAACCGTCCGAGCCCGAAGGTGTAGAGCGCAAAGCCCCCGGTCGTGTGGACCACCGCCAGCACGAAGAGCAAGGCGTAGGCGCCCAAAGGGAGCCCCGCCAGCGTGCCGAGCGTCGGGATCGCGGCGAAGGCCAGCAACAACGCCCCGAAGAAGAGGGCGTAGCCCAGGATGACGGCCGGGTCCAGCCGCCCGGCCACGGGGCGGCCAAAGATCGAGTACAGGCCGTAGGTCAGACCCGAGAGCAGGCCCGTGACGAGCACCGTGGGGCCCACCGCGAGGTTCGCCGGGTCGTAGCCCCCGGCCACCATGAAGACGCCGGCGATGGTGAGGCCGAGGGCGACCAGCTTGAGCGCGCCGAGGTCCTCCCCGAGAAACAGCCACGCCAGCACCACCACGAAAGCCGGCGAGCTGTAGAGCAGGATCGCCGCCGTCCCCACCTCGCTCTCGCGGACCGTGTAGAAGTAGAAGAGGTAGAAGAGCCCGATCCCGACGAGCCCCAGCGGGAACAGGAACAACAGGTCGCGTCCGGCCACCTTGAGCCTCCGCAACCCGCTGGTCGCCGTCAAGAACAGCATCACCGCGATCCAACCGACCACCGCCCTGAACGTCACGAGCGCCTCGAACGAGACGCCGTCGGCGTAGAGCATCTTCGAGAAGATCCCGAGCGTCCCCCACGTCGAGGCCGCCGCCACGACCGCCAGCGCACCAAGCACCGCGTCCCTGCTCCCGCCCAGAATCCCTCCCTCGCACCTCGCCGCCGGCGGTAGTTATACGGCAAGCGCCCCCGCAACGCAGGCCCGCTTCGGGCGTCCCCTGGAGAACGGCGGTGTTGGTTAGACTGTCTGGCGAATGGAGGTCGGGTGATTGAGAGAGACGTCTCGGTGGGTTCCCGGTACGAGAGCGGAGATCGGGTCTGGGTCAGGAGCGGTTCGGGCGAGCGCCTGCCCGGCGTGGTGATCGGGCACCACGAACCATGGAACCTGTACCGGGTCGCGTACGTGGTGGACGTCGCCGGCCGCGGACCGCGGACGATAGAAGAATGGAGGTTGTCCGCCCGCGAGAAGGACGAAACGGCCTAGTGGCGGTCTAGCTTGCGGGCGACCTCGGTCAGGCCGATTCGGCAGAAGATGGCGCGACCATAGAGCAGGAGGCGGGTGAGACCGTCTCGGACCGACCCCTCTATCTCCGGCTACGATAGCTTACTGGCTGATCGAAGACCGAGGAAACAGCTCAGCCTGCGTATTCATTTCAGATAAGTCCAGGGCTTCTCCGCGTCCTCGTATGATAGTCTCGTGAACTCGAGACATGGTATTTTCTTCTGCTCCGCGAGGCAGGAACCTGAAGGCTGACGACGCCAGATAGTCGAGCTTCTCCTCGAAAGCAAACCATCGTCTACTTTCAAGCTCGGCTACAGCGCCGGTCGTATTCGAGCCGGCGAAGATGTCGACAACTACATCACCGGGTTCAGTCAAGAATTTAATGAAGAACTCCGGTAGCTTTGCGGGAAACCTGGCCGGGTGGGGATTCGATCCAACCACCTTGCAACCTCTCAAGTACGCGCCATTGGATTCAGAGTTCGCTATCTGGAGCAGGTTCGGTGGGATAGCTCCTTTGTTCTTCCTTCCGAACCCTGTCGAGACGTCGTGTCCTGAAGGACGTTTCTTTGGCGCGTAGAATGCGTCAGGGTCTTCCAGCAATTTTTTCATACGTGCGCTGTACTCGACTAGTACTTTCGTCACATCTGCCTTGGGCCACTCGGTCTTGCTCAACCACCACACTGTGTTCACGGCATCCTTAGCCCTGAGCTTCCGTTTGTTTACCCACTCGATCGGGCTGGGGAGTTTGGAAGGATTGAACCAGTAGAAATCTTCTGCGAGATGGAAGCCGATTTCATCGCACAGTCGGATCAATATCCTGAAATTGTACAGGCTCCTCACTGGAACCCCTTTTCTATACGCTCCTCCCAGGTCAAGGACGAAGCTTCCATCCGGCTTCAGCTTGTCGAAGACTATCTTTGCGAACTCCAAGAACCACTCGACGTACTCGTCCTGGTTTTTGTTGTCGTACTCTTTCTTCCTTTGCAAGGCGAAGGGCGGACTGGTGATTAAGAGGTTCACAGACCCGTCAGGAACGGCGCCAAGCAACCTGCGGGCGTCCCCACAGTAGGCCGCTCCCAAGGCGGTTCTGTAGACGAATCGCTCCCCATCAAGGATGTCACCCTGCATTCGTGTCAACCTCCACGCAACTCATATAGGAACTTATAGTCTGTAGACCTAAAGTGTTCAACCCTCTAATGCTGACCTGGAGTGAAAAAGCAATCTAACACGAACGCTCGACGGGTTTTCGCCGCGCGAATGAGAGCACGGCGGATCGAACTTGGATTCTCCCAAGAAAAACTGGCCGAACTCACGGGATTGCACAGGACATACGTGGGGTCTGTAGAGCGAGGAGAACGCAACGTGTCCATCGACAACATGGAACGAATCGCGGGCGCGCTGGATCTGGGCATCGAGCATTTCTTCGGCGGTGAGGCGTGCTGAGGCCGCATCCTGACTGGGAGGAGTTGAAGAGGTTGTTCCCTGCTGTCGAGGACTACCAGGAGTTGGCGAACAAGCACGGCATAGACGACATATTTCAGGATAACGGCGGCAAGCTTCTTCAAGTACTCCTCATTACGGGCCTCGAAATATTGCCGGGACGAGAAGGCAACGACGCGCGTGATGCCGACGGAAACGAGTATGAACTCAAGTCGGTAAACGTACTCAAGACGAAAAGCTTCTCTACCCACCATCACTTGAACCCCGTGATCATCGAGAAATATAGGCGGGTAGACTGGATCTTTGCTGTTTATGAAGGCATCGAACTGGTCGAGATATTCAAACTTGTCCCTACGGACCTTGAGCCTTTCTACTCGACGTGGGGGGCCAAATGGCGCAGTACCAGTAAGGACATAAACAACCCGAAGATTCCTCTCTCGTATGTTAGATCTCACGGCCAGCTCATTTATCGGGCAGAGTAGCTAGGAGCTTTACCTAGCGTTTCGAGTTTATGAATCGCCTGTAGCTGTCCAACGCGTCCATCTCAGTGCCGGTCTAGCTTGCGGGCGACCTCGGTCAGGCCGATGCGGTAGCAGATGGAGCGGCCGTGGGGGCAGGTGGCCGGGAGGCGGCAGGTGAGCCAGTCGCGGACCAGCCTCTCCATCTCGGGTTGGGACAGCCTGTCGCCCATCTTTACCGCCGAATGGCAGGCGATGGTGGCGAGGATGCGGTCCTCGCGGCTGTGGCCCGGGTCGGAGCCCTTGATGGCCGAGAGGGCGTCCTTGAACGCGCCGGCGACGTCCTTATCGGCGAGGGTTGAGATGACGGCGATCACGCGCACGGAGCGGGGCCCGAAGGGCTCGGCCTCGAAGCCGTAGACGGACAGTTCTTCGAGGCTGCTCGCGGCGAGCTCGGCGTCGCCGGGGGAGAGTTCGACGACCTCCGGGATGAGCAGGCTCTGCACGGTGGCCGGGCTGTCGGAGTCGTTGAGCCCGTCCAGGATGGCCCGCTCGTGGGCGACGTGCTGGTCTACGATCCACAGCGACTCCGGCTCCTCGACGAGGATGTAGCCCGCCGCGAGCTGGCCGATGACCCGCAGGTCTTCGAGAGGCGGCAGCGCGCCCCGTTCGGGCAGCTCTCCGTACGGCGCGCGCTCCTCGGCTACCGGCATCTCCGCCAGCGGCTGTGAGGCTTCGGAGAGACGCTCGCGGACCTCGCGCAGGTCGCGTGGCGGCGAGGCGGGGTAGGCGGGTCTGTTCTCGGCCACGGAGGAGCGGCCTTGCGCCGGGGGCACGGAGAAGCGGTCC
>CAXTDD010000160.1:0-6196 GCA_964242955.1 uncultured Rubrobacteraceae bacterium
GACCTGCTCGTGGCGCTCATGGGCCACGGCGAGTTGACGGCGGCCGGGGCCGCGGCCGAGACGTCGCTCTCCGTCGACGAGGCGGACCGCAGGCTGAAGGCGCTCGCGGAGGCCGGACACCTGGAGATGCGGGTGCGGGGCGGCGGCATCTTCTACGCCCTGTGGGAGTCCGACCAGATGACTTCAGAAGAGGTTTAGAGGATGTATCGCACGTTCGTCGAGCGCAAGATCAGGAAGACCTTCAGGGAGCTCGGCGAGGGGGACTACGAGTCGTCCGTGGGGGAGATGCCACAGGAGCTGTATCATTGCTTTCCGGGGGATCACGCGCTCGGCGGGGTCAGGCGGACCCCGGAGGGCATGAGGCGCTGGTTCGAGCGTCTGTACGAAATCTTCCCCGACATCAGCTTCGAGATAAAGAACGTCGTCGTGCGCGGGTGGCCGTGGGACACGACCGTGGCGATAGAGTGGGTGGACCGTGCCACCCCGGCTGACGGCGTCCCGTATGTCAACGAAGGGACGCACTTCCTGCGACTGCGCAACGGCAAGCTCACCTACCTGCACGCCTACCTCGACACCCAGAAGGTCGCCGAGGTCTGCGACCGGCTCGCGGCGGGCGGCATGGCAGAGGCCGCCGCCCCGCCCATAGAAACGTGAACCGTCGAACCCCGAAAGGAGAAACGTGAGCGCGCATTCGCGGGTGGTGGCCGGGTTGCTCCTGATCCTGATGCCCGCGGTCGTCTACGGCGGGACGAGCATCCTCTCCCTGCTCGTCGGCGACCCGGGTTACGCCGAGAACCCGTTGCGACAGGATCTCTGGCGGGCCGGGCACGCCCACGCCGGCGTGCTGCTCGTGCTCTCGCTCGTCACGCTACGGTACGTGGACGAGGCCAACCTCCCGGGTTGGCTCAAGACCGTGGCGCGACACGCCGTCCCGGCATCGGCGGTGCTGTTGCCGGCGGCGTTTTTTCTGTCGGTGTTGTCCCCTGAGGCTACGGAGCCGAACGCCGTGATCAACCTGGCCTACGTTGGGGCGGTGTCCCTGGCCGTCGGCCTGCTGGTACTGGGAATAGGGCTCGTCAGGAGCCCGCGAATAGAAACAGAGGAGGCGCGATGAAAGGACGCAGGTTGGAAGCGGTAAAGGCAACGCCCTTCGAGGCGAGGACGACCTCGGCGCTGGGGGCTGCGGCCCTGGGTAGCGTGGGTTTGGGAGCGGCGGCGGTTGGGGCCATGGCCTTCGGTGCGGTAGCGGTGGGGGCGCTGGCGATCCGGCGCCTCGCGATCCGGCGCGGCAAGATCGGCCACCTCTCCATAGAGGACCTGGAGGTGGGCCGCCTGCGCGTCCGCGAACTCATCGTCGAAGAGCAACGAAGCCCGGAAGGAGCGTAGACCGTGGGCGTCATCAACGGCAGGTACACGGCCCGGACGGACGACCCGTTCATCGTCTTCATAATCGGGATGAGGATCAACAAGCTCCTCGCTGTCAGGAAGTGGCTCCCCGTGGTCCGCGCGATGGGACCGATGCTCCGGGAGCTCTACCGTCACCCCGAGAAGGGCTTCCTGGGCGGCGAGTTCTTCCTGTACTGGCGCGGCCCGGCCCTCGTCCAGTACTGGCGCTCCTTCGAGGACCTCGAAAAATTCGCCCGCAACCCCGACGACCCGCACCTGCCGGCCTGGCAACGCTTCAACCGGACCGTTGGCTCGGACGGCACCGTCGGCATCTTCCACGAGACCTTCATCGTAGAACGCGGCGCCTACGAGGCCGTCTACGGCAACATGCCCGTCTTCGGCCTCGCCAAAGCCACCGAGCACGTCCGCGCCGTCGGCGGACGGGAGACGGCCCGCCGGCGTCTCATGCGCGGCGAAAACGAGCCGGCCGTGCCATCGCCGGAGTAGGGATCAGAAGCAGCGGGGCCGTCGGTGTCTGGCACGAGACCTACTTCGTGGAGCCGAGTGTTTACGAGGCGACCTACGCGAACATGCCCGAGTCCGGGCTGGCGAAAGCCACCGAGCGCGTTTCCGCCGTCGGCGAGAGGGAGACCGCGCGTCGCCGTCTCATGGGGAAGGAGCGGGGATAGGTTCAGCCCCGATGTTGGGTCGTTAGGAGTAGCGTGGGTGTGGGCCCATACGGTCCGGGACAAGGCCGCGCGTGGATGTTGTCGTGCGGTGATCGCGGCAAGCGGCGAGCAGGGGCGCTCCGGTGCGGGAGGGCGGCAACGGCTTGCGCCAGATGTGGCACCCGTCCCGGAGCGACCCCCCACGGAGTCCGTTCCGCCAAACCCGCTGGAAAGGCGGGGTTGGGAAGTGGCCCCACGTCCCGTACAAACACGGGGTTGAAACAATCAATACCCACCGGACGACCGAATGCGGCGGGAGAAGGGAATGACCATGAACAAGACCGAGCTCATCGAGAGGATCGCCGAGGAGGCCGGGGTGCCCACCGGCGAGGCCCAGAAGCACTTCGGGGCCTTCGAGCGGGTGGTGACCGAGACGCTCAAGGACGGCGAGGAGGTCCGGATAACGGGCTTCGGCAAGTTCTCCGTGCGGGAGCGCAAGGCCAGGGAGGGCAGAAACCCGCAGACGGGGGAGAAGATGCAGATCGCGGCTTCGAAGGTCCCGGCTTTCAGCGCGGGCAACGTCCTCAAAGAAGCCATCTAGGAAGCGCCCACACCGCAGGAGTGGCCTCTCGGGCCGTGGTCCCTTTTTGGAACCACGGCCCGTCCGGCCGCGCGGGCTTCTGATCGGTCCCCTCCCTGGACTCGCCCGGAAGGCGGCGCGGTCGCGGGGATGCAGGTGGAGACGCCGGTGGGTGCCCGTCACGTCCTGAGGGTACGCACGGTCTTACCATTGGAGCGTTTGCACGAGTACGGGAGGGAAAAGACCGTGGCGAGGACTTTCAGCATGCACACGACGGTGGACCGGCCTTCGCTGCTGGCGAGGGCCAGGGTGGCCGCCGAAGATAACGGCGCCACCTTCGTCGGCGGCGAGCAGTCGGGGCGCTTCTCGCACGAGATGGCCAAAGGCGCATACCGCATGGCGGGACAAACGGTGACGGTCACCATAACCAACAAACACTGGCTGCTGCCCTGGCCCGTGGTGGAGGCCCGGCTGAAGGAGATGGTCCGGTAGCGGCTCTTCGGCGCGAGGCCCGCCGGGAGGCGGCGCACAAAGCGCGGCGGCGAGCGATCGCCTCCGAGCCCCGGACGAGAATCGAGTTATCGGGTGCGGCGGCTACTGAAGAAGCGGTATGCGACGAAGGCGATCAGCGCCACGAGCACGATCGGCCCGAGCAAAGTGGTGAACAGCAGCACAAACAGGACTCTGAACAGCCCGAACGATCTTCGCCTTCTGCCGAAACCGACGCCTCCCCCGCCGAAGCCCCTCCTCCGAATCAAAAGGATGACGTCCGGCAGGACGTTCACGAGCAGCGGGACGGCGTACAAAACCCACTGAAGGTTACCTGGCGCGATCGCGTGGATGTAAGCCATAAAGCTTGATACTCCCTTCGAGGTCCGCTGCACCGTCTTCTGGCGTTATACCAAAGCAGGGCAGCCTCGGAACACGAGATAGGCCAACAGCGGCGCGATCTCGGTCCGCGGCCTCCGGTCTATGAGCCCGACGAGCTACCAGGCCGCGCCGTGGAAGAAAAGGACCGTCCGCGGGTGGTACGCGGGCAGAGAGGATCGCGGCGAGGCGGCTGCAATACGGGTGCAGTACGCCGCGTGACCAAATATTATCGCGGCAGCGGCCACCCGAAGTAAAGCAATAACCAAAACGCTGCCGCAAGATTCAGCGGGCGCGTAGCGTCCGGACCGTCCGCGCGGTCGTGTCGCCGGCCCGATCTCCGCGTACCACAGGACCACCGGGTAGACCTAACCGACCACCCTCACGCCCATGCTCCTCGCCGTGCCCTCGACGGTCTTCATGGCCCCCTCAATTGATGCGGCGTTCAGGTCCGGCATCTTGGTCTCGGCTATCTGGCGGAGTTGAACCAAGGTCACTGTGCCGACGGGTTGTCCGTTGGACGAGCCGGACCCCTTCTCGATACCGGCCGCCTCGCGCAGCAGGGCCGACGTCAGAGGCGTCTTGACCTCGATGGAGAACGAGCGATCCTCGTTGACGCGAACAACGACCGGCACGGTCCTGCCGGCCTGCCCCGCCGTCGCGGCGTTGTAGCGGCTGCAAAACTCCGCGAGGTTGATGCCGTGCGGCCCCAGGTCGCGGCCGACCGGCGGCGCAGGCGTCGCCCGTCCGGCCTCCAGCTCTAGCTTGACCTTGCGGACGACCCTCTTTCTGCCACGTCCCATCTCGAACTCCTCTTGCCGGAAGACCGTTGCCGGGATACGGTAATGTCTCCGGTAGCTGGAGGGTCAAGGGCGTGGACGTAGAAGAGTTGCATACCATCGGCGCGTTGTCGCGGCGGAGCGGGGTGCCGGTGAAGACGATCCGGCACTACTCGGACGTCGGGGTGCTGCCACCGTCCGCGGTCAGCGAGGCGGGCTACCGGCTGTATTCTGAGGCGGACCGTTCGCGGCTCGAGGCGATACGTACGTTCCGCGCCGCCGGCTTCGGCCTCCCGACCATCGAACGCCTCTTCCAGAATGAGGTGCCGCCCTCCGAAGCCCTGAAGCTGCAACTCGAAGCCGTGGACCTGCAACTGCGCACGCTCGGCCGCCAGCGCGCGCTGCTCGAGGCGGCCATGGAAGACGGCGGCGAGGACGCGGCTCTGGGGTACCCGGATCGGGCGCGCGCCCTGGCGATGCTCTCGGCGCGGGAGCGGGAGGCCTTCCTCGAAGAGCACTTCGAGCGGAGCCTGGAGGGCATCCCCGTGGACCCGGACGTCAAGGAGTCGTTCCGGCGGATGCTGGTCGACGGGATACCGGAGACGCTCACGGACGAGCAGCTCGCGGCGTGGGTCGAGCTTTCGGGGCTCGCCTCCGACGACGGGTTTATCCAGGCGTTACGGGACCAGACGGAGCCGTTCTGGGAGGCGGCCGGGGGCGGCTTCGATCAGACGCAGTTCCACGACGCCACGAACGATGCCATGCGCGAGGCGAAGGAGGCCGTAAGCGAAGGGCGTCCGCCGACGGGGGAGCGCGAGCAGCGCGTGGTACAAGGCCTGATCGACGCGAACGCTCGGGCGATGGACAGGACCGGGGACACTGATTTCGAGGGCTGGCTTCTGCGCCACTACGACGAGACCTCGGATGCGCGTATGGAGCGCTACTGGCATCTGGTCTCCGTTTTGAAAGACATCGAATACGACCCATCCGTCGCCAGGGCCCACCGCTGGCTCGTCGAAGGCCTGCGGTGGCGGGTGGAGCACGGGGTAAACTGACTTGCGAGGATGTTTGACTGATGGAGCGGGTGTGGACGGCGAGAGATTGTCGCGCGTTTACAGGGTGGTGGAGCCCGCCGAGGATGGTGGGTACGTCGCGTCCGCGCCATCGGTGTCCGGCGTCTACACGGCAACGCGGCTCGCACGCTTCTCTAAAGTGTACTGGGCGGAAATCTCTGAGCGTACCGCTGCACGACCAGCTAAAGAGCGGGACCCTCCGGGGTCTGATACGAGACTCAGGTTTCTCGGTGGAGGAGTTCTCCGACGCACTATAGTCGTTGGCGACAACCGGCACCCCAAGACAGTAGCTTGGTCCCTGCGCCACTACAGCGGCTTACCTCCGACGAGTTTACGGAGGAACAGGGATAGCCGGTCCGGGGCTACTCCTGCCCGTCGCCCCCGCGCACCACGAACACCGGGACGTGGGCGTGGCGCACCACCGAGTCGGAGACGCTGCCCATGAGCATCCTGCCCACCGCGCCGATGCCCCGGTTACCCACCACTATCATCCCCGCGCCCAGCTCCTCGCTTAGCCGGACTATCTCCTTGTCCGCGGTCCCGGTCCTGAGGTGGGTATCGGCCACCTTGCCGCCGTCGGAGCCGATCCGCTCCGCCTGCTGGCCGAGGAACGCGTGGGCCTCCCTCTCGGCGCCCTCGACGAGGGATTCCCTGATCTCCCTGGTGTAGTCGTGGTGGCCCACCAGTTGCGCAACCAACGGCAGCACGTAGGCCACGTGCACCTCCGAGCCGGTCGCTTTGGAGAGACCGGCCGCCGCCCGGACGGCCAGGTCGGACTCCTCCGAGCCGTCCACGGCCCGCAGTATGATCCTCGGAAAAAAGTCCCACACCGCGCCCAATTCA
>CAXTDD010000161.1:0-6192 GCA_964242955.1 uncultured Rubrobacteraceae bacterium
CCCCGTCCCTCGCCGGAGCCCCCAACACGGCCCCGCCCGGCCGCGGAAATGAGACCCTCGCCCCCTCCCCAACCCTTGACGCCTCCGGCCACAGGGTGTATCTTGGATCAACAAGACGCTACGTCTCGTCTTGTAAGACACAAAAGAGCGTCGAGAAAGGACGGATAGATGGAGAATGCGGAGGCGGCAAAGACGACGCTGGTCGTCGGGGGCACGGGCAAGACCGGCCGCAAGGTGGTGGAGCGGCTCGAGGGGCGCGGTGTGGCCGTGAGGGTCGGCTCTCGCTCCGGCCAACCGCCGTTCGACTGGGAGAATCCGGACACATGGGAGCCCGCGCTCGAAGGCGTGGGGTCGGCGTACGTGACGTACTTCCCCGATCTGGCGATCCCCGGCGCCCCTGAGGCGGTGCGCGCGTTCGCCGAGCTGGCGGCGCGAAACGGTGTACGGAGGTTGGTGCTCCTCTCGGGGCGGGGCGAGGAGGAGGCCCAGAGCGCCGAGGTCGCTCTTCAAGAGGTGTGCGACGGGGCCGGCGTCGAGTGGACGATCGTGCGCTGCGCCTGGTTCATGCAGAACTTCGACGAGAACTACATACTCGAGCCCATACTGCAGGGCGAGGTCGCGCTTCCTTCGGGCGACGTCCCGGAGCCGTTTGTGGACACCGGCGACATAGCAGACGTCGCGGTCGCGGCGCTGACGGAGGAAGGGCACGCGGGAGAGCTCTACGAGCTGACAGGCCCGAGGCTCCTGACCATGGCGGAGGCTGTCGGCGAGATCTCCGAGGCTACCGGGCGCGAGATCCACTTCGTCCCCGTCTCCCTGGAGGAGTACGAAGCCGTGCTGGCCGAGCAGGATGTGCCGCCCGAGTTCACGTCGTTCCTGACCTACCTGTTCGGCGAGGTCCTGGACGGTCGCAACGCCACCACGACGGACGGCGTCCGGCGCGCCCTGGGCCGCGAGCCCAAAGACTTCGCCGACTACGCGCGAGACGCCGCCGCGACCGGAGTCTGGACGCCGGGGACGGCCGCGGCGGGATGAGACCCGCGCTGCCGATGGGCATGCCCGTCGGCGGCGCAGTGAGGAAGACGGCGTTCCCGCAAGGAGACAGAATGAGAAAGTTGATCGTGGTCACGCAGATGACGCTCGACGGCGTGATGCAGGCGCCGGGAGGCCCCTAGGAGGACCCCAGCGGCGGCTTCGAGCAGGGCGGCTGGTCCGTGGGCTACTGGGACGAGGGGCTGGAGCGGTCGTTGGGCGAGGGTATGGACCGGCCCTTCGACCTCCTGCTCGGCCGCAAGACGTACGAGATCTTCGCCGCCCACTGGCCGTATGCGGACGGCCCGGCCGCCGACCGGCTCAACGGCGCGACCAAGCACGTCGCATCGAGGACGCTCGACAACTCGGGTTGGAACAACTCGGTCCTGATCGAAGGTGACGTCGCCACGGCGGTCGCCCGGCTCAAGGCTGGGGATGGCCCCGAGCTTCAGGTGCTCGGCAGCGCGGGGTTGATACAAACCCTTCTGGCGCACGACCTAGTCGACGAGTTCCGGCTGTGGATCTTTCCCGTTGTCGCCGGCGCCGGCAAGCGGCTGTTCGGCGAGGGCACCGTCCCGGGGGGCTTCGCGCTCGTCGAATCGAGGGCTTCTGCTAGCGGCGTCATCATCGCCACCTACCGGCACGCCGGACAGATCCAGAAAGGCTCCTTCGCGTTCGAGGAGCCCACCGAGCAGGAGATCGAGCGCCGCAAGGCTCTTGACGCCGAAGGGTCCCGGCCATGACCGGACTCGCCTACGCAGCGGCCCTGGTCACCGCCTTGGGTTGCGGCCTCGTCGCCGGCGCCTTCTTCGCCTTCTCCGGCTTCATTATGGCGGCGCTCAGACGGCTGCCGTCAGCCGAAGGCATCGCGGCCATGCAGTCGATCAACGTTTTGGCCGTCACCCCCGCCTTTATGGCCGCGCTCTTCGGGACTGGCGCGGCCTGCCTCGGACTCGCCGCGTGGGCCGTGATCTCCTGGGACGAACCCTCCACGACGCCGGTGCTCGCCGGCTGTGCCTTCTACCTCATAGGCACCGTCGGGGTGACGATGGCGTGCAACGTCCCGCTCAACAACAGGCTCGCGAAACTGCACCCAAGGGAGGCCGGTGCGGCCAGCTTCTGGGACGGATATGCCGCGAGATGGACCGCCTGGAACCATCTTCGTACCGTCGCGGCCCTCGCGGCGGCGGCCCTTCTAACCGTCGCGCTCGGGGCGTAGGCGTCCGGACCGGGACGCGGAAGAGCCGGGCGCACGGAAGTGAGAACAGAGAAAGGAAAACGTATGGCGCACGCAGGCGATGAGCTCCTCAACCCGGTGACCGGTCTGAGGACCGTGTTCCGAAAGACAGCCCGGGAGACGAACGGCGAACTGCTCCGGGTCGATTGGATCGGCTCCCCCGACTGGGCCACCGGCCCGGACCACGTCCACCCATTGCAAGAGGAGCGCTTCGAGGTCATCTCCGGCAGCTTGGGCCTGAGGGTGGACGGCATCGAGCACATCCTCGGCGAGGGAGAGTCGCTCACCGCCCCGGCCGGCTCCGCCCACGCGGCCTGGAACGCAGGCGACGTAGAGGTACACGCCCTGGTGGATTTCAGGCCGGCCCTGCGGACCGAGACGGCCTTCGAGACCCTGGCGGGTCTCGCACGCGACGGGAAGACCAGCGCGGCGGGGGCGCCGAAGAACCCCCTGCTCCTGGCGCTCGTCCTGCGCCACTTCGAGGACGAGATCTACTTCGTCAGGCCACCTCTGGGCTTCCAGAGAATCGTTTTCGGGGTGCTGGCAAAAGTTGGTTGGTTGTTAGGGTACCGGGCCGAGTACCCCTACCCCTACGCCAGGCAAAGCGAAACTCCACGGACGGTGGCGTGAGTTCGGCCTGAGGAGATCGAAGATGAGCACCGAGATCGAGAGGCTCGTCCTGGCGAGCTACCAGTCGAAAACCGAACACCGGCGGGACGAAACGAAGGAGGCGCTCAGGACGCGAGAGACTCGATCGGGAGAAGCCCGGCGAAACAGCGAGAGTAAGGCACCGAGAGAAAAAGAACGAAAGCCGAGGGCCGATAGCCGATGGCCACGGACAAGGGAGTGACCGAGATGGTAAGAAACCTCAACAAGAACGTCGTGGACACCGAGACCCGCAGGGCATCTGGCTTCGGATCTGCGATCCGGGCCGTCGTACTGGCCGGCGCCACGATTGCGACCGGCATTCAAGCCGGCTTCTTCTACGCCTACGCGGTCTCGGTCAACCTCGGCCTCGCGGAGCAGCCCGACGCCTCCTACGTCGCCACCATGAACGCGATAAACGAGAGGATACAGAACCCGGTGTTCTTCGCGAGCTTCCTCGGCGCCCCGCTGCTCCTGCTCGCCGCGCTCGTGGCGCGGGTCCCGCGGTTCCGCTCCGGCCGTTTCCGCCTCGTGGCGCTCGCTTGCGTGCTCCACATCGGGGGCTGCTTCCTGGTGACGATGCTCGTGAACGTGCCGCTAAACGACGAGCTCGCCCGCGTCACAACCGACGCCTCGGCGGGCGAGTTGGCACGGGCGAGGGCAGCCTACGAGGGTCCGTGGGACCCCTGGAACTCGGTGCGCACGGTGTTCTCGGCGCTGGCGTTCCTCGTCCTCGTCGGCGCCTGCCTGCTCGGCGCCGGTAGGTCCCCGCGGTCCGGAGGGCGGGCGCGATGACAGGGGACACGCCCGACCCACGCGGATCGTCTCGAACGCCGCGCCCATGAACCTGCGCGTCCTGGTCCTGGCCTCGTGCACCTTCGCCGTGGGGACCGGCACCTTCGTGGTCGCGGGGCTCCTGGGCGCCGTCTCGGGTGACCTGTCGGTGTCGGTCGGCGCGGCGGGGCACCTCGTCACGGTCTTCGCGGTGGCCTACGCCGTGGGCTCCCCCGTGCTCGTGGCGGCGCCCGGACGCGTCGGGGGGAGGAGGCTCCTGGTCGCCTCCCTGCTCGTCTTCGCCCTGGCAAACGCGGCGGCGGCCGTCGTCCCGACCTACCCGCTCCTGCTCGCCTCGAGGGTCGCCGCGGCGTGCGGGGCAGCCGTCCTCACACCGGTGGCCAGCGCGGTCGCCGCCGAGCTCGTCTCGCCCGCGCACAGGGGACGCGCCCTTTCGGTGGTCGTGGGCGGATTGTCGGTCTCGTGGGTCGTGGGGGTGCCGCTTGGCACCCTGGTCGGTGACCTCTACGGTTGGCGGGTCACCTTCCTGCTTGTCGCGGCCCTGGCGCTGTCGGCGGCGCTGGCGGTCGGAACACTGGTCCCGAACGTGGAGAGTCCCCCGCCGCAGGGCCTCGCATCGCGGTTGTCGGTGGCGGTGCGTCCGGCCGTTCTCGTCGTCTTGGGCGTCACGACGCTGGGGCTGGCGGCGACCTTCGTCGTCCTCACCTACGTCCGCCCCGTGCTGGAGGCCATCACGGGCTTCGGACCGGCCGGGATCGGGGCGATGTTCTTTCTGTTCGGCCTGGCGAGCATAGCCGGCACCGTCCTGGGAGGCCACGGCGCGGATCGCCTCGGCTACCGGGCGAACGCGGTCCCGATCCTCGTCGTCCTGGCCCTCTCCCTGCTTTCGTTCTCACTGCTCTTCGGGGTCGGGGCCGGCACCACGCCGGCGATATTGGGCGTCGGGGTGTCTGTCGTGGCGTGGTGCGTGGCGGGCTACGCGTTGCTCCCTCTGCAGCAGCACCGGCTGCTGGCGGCGGCCCCCGACAACACGAGCGGGGCCCTGTCCTTGAACGCCTCTGCCATCTACGCCGGCCAGGGGCTTGGGGCGATAGTTGGCTCCCTCGTCCTCGCGAATTCGTCGCTGGCCGCGCTGGGGCTTGTAGGGGCACTTTGCACGCTCGTCGCCCTGGGCGTTCTTCCTGGCCCTTCCGCTCGGCTGCCCCTGCCCGGGGCTTCGCGCCGAAGAGGCCGAGAGCTCCGGCATCCGGCTCGCCGGCGCCCTCGCCACGATGGCCGCGGGGGGCGCGGTCCTCACATTGGGCCTGGTACGGCGCTGGGGCGAGGTGTACCCGCGCTGGATCCCATTCCTGGCCGGCAAACGGGTGCGACCCCGAACGGCCATCGTACCCGCCGCCGTGGCAGCCCTCCTGATAACCACGGCCGGGATGATGTACGCCCGCGGCATGGTCTCGGGCGCACGCGGGCTGAACTGGGGGACAGGACCTGCGCTGGCCATGCCGCTATGGGGGGGCGCTCGGCCTGGCCACGCTCGCCTACCATTACCGCAGGCGCGGCAGATGCGGGCGTTGCGGCCGGTCGTAGCGTCCTTGTCTAGCACGCGGCCGAAACGTAGGATCGTTCTTGGTCCGCGGCGTTGGCATCTCAGGCTCTCAGAACTGGAACCCGATCAGGTTGTAGTAGCCCAGCAGCGCGACGAAGATGAGCGCCGATATCGCCACCAGCGAGTAGTGCAGACGCCCGAACAGTCCCCAGTAGCCCCGCCTCCAGGCCAGCACCGCGTGGACGACCACACCGGCGGTCCCGGCGGCGGCCAGCACGGGCGCCGCGAGGACGGCCACCAGCAACGGCGAGGCGCCGTAGGCGAGGGTCTCCTCCGCGTTCGAGAAGGCCACCGCCACCCCGACCAAAAAGAGCAGGGCGAGGACCGAGACGGCCGAGGCCAGCAACCGCGCCCGGCGGGCGGGCCGGGCGTGCTTTCCCGGTTCGCCGGCGGTCTTCCCGTGGAGCCTCCGGTCGCGCCTCCCCCGCCACCGGGAGACCGCTGTCGCGACCGGCCACGCGATGGCGGTGAAAAACAGGACGGCGAGGCTCCCCGCCAGCAGGCCGAGGTGGAGCCGGGGTGCCCCGTAAAACGGCACCTTCTCGTAGGCGACCGACGGGTCCGCGCCGGCCGAGAGGTACAGGGTGCGGCCCTCGCCGGTCTCCCGGAAGGCTATCTGCTCGTCGCCCCCTTCGGCGCGGTACAGCAGCGGGGAGACCTCGACCCAGCGCTGCTCGGTCTTCTCCAGGTCCCTGGTGAGGAACCCGCCGGTGGTCGTGATGCTCCCGTCGTCGTTGGCCGTCACGCTCGCGCCGGTTAGGAGCGTCAGGACCTTCTCGAAACCCGAGTGGTTCGAACGGGTGACGCGGTAGCTCCCGGCGAGGCGCTCCGCGTTCTCAGGCGTGTCTTCGGCGGAGGGTTCGGGGGGAGCGGGCGGGGC
>CAXTDD010000162.1:0-6186 GCA_964242955.1 uncultured Rubrobacteraceae bacterium
GTTGGGGTGTCTGGTGGGAGGGGTGATCTCGTTCGGTATATCGCGTCTTCTCGGCAGGGGTTTCGTGGCGGGCAGCGGGCGGGCCGAACGCCTCGACCGCTACGTGGAGGAGCACGGGGCGGTCCTGATCTTCGTCCTCAGGCTCATCCCAATCGTCTCCTTCGACGCCATAAGCTACGCCGCCGGCCTGAGCGGCATTCGCTTCCGCAGCTTCTTTGTGGCCACGGCCCTCGGTATGTTGCCCGGCACCTTCGCGTTCGTCTACTTTGGGGGATCAGGGGCCGGACCGGGAGCGTGGGCCATTTTGGTAGGACTGGCCGTGCTGGCCGTCGGCGCGTACCTCTACCAGAAGAGGTTCTTGGAGATTAGACGCCGTGTGCGTTAGTGCGCCGGGGTGGAAGGCGGGGGGATCTGCCCATATCATGGTCCCTTCGTGAGCGGTCTTGGAAAGCGCCTGGCGTTCGTATTCTGGCTGGCATTGGTGCTGGCCGCACCGGCCTGCTCGGAGGACACCGTTACTGAAGGTGACGAGCGGGATCGCGCGCGGGAGGGGGCGCCGGAGGCCGCGCGGCGAGAGGCCGACCCGGTAGCGGAGATCCTGGGCACCGGAGAACCTGACGGGAGCGTTGGGCAGAGCGTCGAGGCGGGGGGGCTCTCTCTGCGGCCCTTCGAGGTCAGGGAGGAGGATGTCGCCTTCTTCGCGCCCGGGCCGGGGGGGCGCGTGGGCTTGAAAGACAGCCCTTCCGGGGAGTTCGTCGCGATCGACGCCGTGATCCAAAACAACACCGGAACGGCGGTAAAAGTGCGTCCGGAGGCCGTGCTGGGCGACGACGCCGGCGGCACCTACAGGCCGGACGACTCCGTGCGGGCGCCCAACTCCGGGCCGGAAGGTATGGAGCTGCGCCCGGACCAGAAGCGGGCGTTCACGATGTTCTTCGCGGTCCCCAACGGGGTCACGCCCGAGCGCCTGGGCGTCCGTGTGGCGGGCGGGGAGGCGAGGTTCGATCTGCTCTCAGAGGACCGGGAGGGGGTGCCGCCGGAGGACCACCTGCTCGTCTACCACGCCTACTTCAACCAGCGGGCCTACGAGGAAGCCTACGAGATGTACGACCCCGGCACGACCCAGGGCGTCACCCTGGGCGATTGGATCTCCTTCTACGAACCGCTCTGGGGCAACCGCTACCTCGGGCTGGACGGTTTGGCCCGCGTCTACGTAACGCCCGACGCGGCCCAGCTAGAGATGGACCGGACCTTCTACGGCCGTGACGGTGAGCCGGTAGACGACCCCATCCTAAACGCCCCCGTACTGCAAGACATGGTCAAGACCGAAGGAAAGTGGAAACTGGTGATGGGCGAGGACCTGATCTCCGACATCACCTCCGAAGTACCCCAATTCGGCACCCCGCCCCCCGAAACGGACGAAGACGACGAACAAGACACCCCCGAACGGGAGACGACGTCCGAGACGACCGAGCCGACGGAGCCACCCGAGACCACCGCGCCAGAGGCCACCACGCCAGAGGCCACCGCGCCGGAGTCAACGCCCAGGCAGACCACGACGGCAGCCCGGGCAGGCGATTACCGCTGCGCGGACTTCCAGACGCAGGCGGAGGCTCAGTCGTACCTGACACCTGCCGATCCTTACGGGCTCGACCCGGACGGCAACGGCCTGGCCTGCGAGAACCTGCCGTAAGAGAGGTTTCAGGCATCAGGCTACAGGCAGCGGGGGTGTCAGGGGCGGGCGCGTCCCGGTGCCGGGGTAGTGGCTAGGGGTGTACGGTACACAACATGTAGAAGTGGGTGCAAGGTTGGGCTCGGGGCGGTACTCTTAGCCCATGCTCACCGCGACCCGGAAGGGACACACCATCCTCGGCATCGACCCGGGGACGGCGACGATGGGGTGGGGGGTCGTTCGTCAGGAGGGCAGCCGGCTCCGGTACGTGCAGCACGGCGCGATCACCACGCCTTCGGACTGGGAGATGCCGCGCCGTTTGGGTCGTCTGTTCGACGGGGTGACGCAGCTCGTTAGGGGGTATGGGCCCGACACCGTGGCGATCGAGGAGTTGTTCTTCAACACGAACGTGACGACCGGGATCACGGTGGGGCAGGCCAGGGGTGTTGCGATGCTGGCCGCCTACCGGGCCGGGGTCGAGGTGGCCGAGTACACGCCGCTGCAGGTCAAGCAGGCGATCACGTCCTACGGGCGGGCGGACAAGCGCCAGGTGCAGGAGATGGTCCGCGCCCTGTTGAGCCTGCAAGAGATCCCGCGCCCCGACGACGCCGCCGACGGCCTCGCCATCGCCATAACCCACGCTTTTTCGAGCAGGTTGCCGGGAAAGGTGGGGGTGGGGAAATAGCTTATCGTGCGGGATAATTAGCCGATGATTTACAGGCTCAGAGGAACGTTGGTAGAGAAGGACACGGAGGGCGTGGTCCTCGACGTCGGGGGCGTGGGCTACCGGGCCTCCGCCTCGCTCGCGACGCTGCGGGCTTTGCCCTCGCTCGGCGAGGAGTGCGTGATACACACCCGCATGGTGGTGCGCGAGGACGCGATGCTGTTGTTCGGGTTCGCCGGACGCGAGGAGCGGTCGGCCTTCGACCTTTTGACGGCCGTCAGCAAGGTCGGGCCCAAGCTCGCGCTTTCGGTGCTCTCGACCATGACGCCGCAGGAGATCTCCGAGGCCGTCGCCAGGGGCGACGTGATTAAGCTCGCCTCCGTGCCGGGGCTCGGGAAGAAGACGGCCGAGAGGCTGGTGCTCGAGCTCAAGGGCAAGGATCTCGCCGTCTTCGGGCCGGAGCCGGCGGTGGCGGCCAACGGTGGCGGCGGCGGTCCGTTCATGGAGGCCAGGGACGCGCTCGCGGCGCTCGGGTACAGGCTGGAGGAGGCCGAGAAGGCACTCAACGAGGTACCGCCGCAGGACTCGGTCGAGAAGTACATAAAGGAGGCGTTACGGCGGATAGGGAGCAGGCGCTAGGCGTGGAAGAGATGGACGACTTCACCGTGCGGGGCGAGGACGGCCTGCCCGAAGACATAACGGGTGCCGCAGGCCCCATCGGCCCGCCGGAAGAGCGCCCGCTCGACCCGGAGCCGTTCGCCGAGGATGACGAGCCCACCCTGAGGCCGGGAACCCTCGACGAGTTCGTCGGGCAGGAGCCGATCAAGCAGAACCTCAGGATCTTCGTCGAAGCGGCCAAGCGGCGCGGTGAGGCGCTCGACCACGTCCTGCTCGCGGGTCCTCCGGGTCTCGGCAAGACCTCGCTCGCCCGCATCCTGGCCGGGGAGATGGGGGTCGGGCTGCGGCCGACGAGCGGACCGACCCTGGAGCGGGCCGGGGACATGGCGGCCATTCTGACCTCGTTGGAGGAGGGCGACTTCCTGTTCGTGGACGAGATCCACCGCCTCAACCGCCAGATAGAGGAGGTCCTCTACCCGGCGATGGAGGACTACGCCATGGACATCGTGCTCGGGCAGGGTCCGTCGGCCCGCACGATCCGGATGGACCTGCCCCGTTTCACGCTCGTGGGCGCCACGACGCGCACCGGCCTGATGACCAAGCCCCTGCTGGACCGCTTCGGCGTCACGGAGAAGCTCGAATACTACGGGCCCGAGGACCTGGAGAAGATCGTGGTCCGCGCCGCGAGGATACTCGAAATACTCATCACCCCAGAGGGCGCCCGCCAACTCGCCAAGAGGAGCCGCGGGACGCCGAGGGTCGCGAACCGGCTGCTCAAGCGCGTGCGGGACTACGCGCAGGTCATCGGCGATGGGAACATCGACGAGGAGACCGCCAACGCGGCGCTCGAGATGCAGGGCGTGGACGTCCTGGGCCTCGACCGGGCCGACCGCGACTACCTGGGCCTCGTCATCGACAAGTTCGACGGGGGGCCGGTCGGCGTCGGGACGATCTCCGTGGCTTTGGGCGAGGCCCGGGATACGGTCGAGGAGGTCTACGAGCCGTACCTGTTGCAGAGCGGCCTGATCCAACGCACCAGCCGCGGCCGTATCGCCACGAACCGGGCCTACGACCACCTCAGCATCCCCTCCCCAAGCCCCAGGTAGCGGCCTAAAGCCGCCCCGCGAGACGGCCGAGAACCCGCGTATGCGCGGCATGGACGAGATGGAGGGGCCCGCCGATCTGCCCGAGAACCTGACTTTCACGGTCTTCGTCCTCTCGCACACGACCTGCGGTGACGGCCCATTCGAGTTGCGGCTGGACGGCGGGGCCCTGCTCGAGTGGTGCACCGCCTGCGCGAAGACGCAGGTCTTCATCCCGGCCGACGGTAACGCGGCACAATCTCGTACCACGGATCGCCCGTACCGGCACCGCCCGTAGACCACGGGCCTTGATCCGGACGGGTTCTGGCGACGTAATACTCGTGATTACTTTGGGTATTGCCGGGTACACAGGGTGCTAGAGGCGAAACCTTGAGCGAGGACACGACGGAGACAACACACGCCGACGCCGTGGAACGGTTGGAACAAATGCCCAGGCTCTCCGATGCTTTAAAGAGAGGCATCCCGGTCTCGGTGGGCACCTGGAGCGGTCGCAAGGTCCTGGGCAGGGTCTGCGACCGTGACCAGGCCGGCATCCTGCTGGCACTCGACGGGTCGGAGAACGGTGGGGGAGGCTACGCGTTCTTGCCGTGGTCCAGCGTCGAGCAGGTGGACATACCGGAGGTGGCCCACCGGCGCGTGAAGTTCCTGCCGAGTTGACGACACGGATGAGCGTAGGGAGGCAGGCTTCGTGAGCTGGCGATGGAGCGCGACCGCGGCGGCGAGGGACGTGGAGCGTTGGTTCGATCGCCAGCGCTTTCACGTCAAACGCCGCTTCGGGCTTTTGGGCCGGTTCGAGATCCTGCCTTACAGGGGGCACGGCACCGCGGACCAACTCTTCTTGAGGGGGCGGGTCCTGGAGGAGAGCGGCATCACCCGCTCGATGCAGGACGACACCGCGTGGAGCAACGTGCGCAACATGGTCCGGCGTTTCGGCAGCGGCGAGGTGGCCGGCGCGCGGGTCCGCGCCGCGTTTTGCGGTTCGGAGGCCCGGACCGTGGCCGACGAGGAGGGCTTCTTCGACGTCCGGTTCGAGCTCGACGAGCCGGTGGACGGTCCCGGCGGCTGGCACGGGGTCGAGATGGACCTTTTGCATCCGGCGTCCCCCGGGGGTGGTCCGGTTCGGTCCACGGGGCAGGTTCTCGTGCCGTCGCGGGCGCGGTTCGGGATCATAAGCGATCTGGACGACACCGTGGTGCAGTCCAGCGCGACCAACATCCTGAAGATGGCCTGGATCGTGCTCAGGAACAACGCCCACACGAGGCTCCCTTTCGCGGGCGTCGGGGCCTTCTACGAGGCCTTGAGGCGCGGCCCGGACGACGGGGTGGAGAACCCGATCTTCTACGTTTCGAGCAGCCCCTGGAACATCTACGACGTGCTGGAGGACTTTCTGGACGTCCACGGCGTGCCCGCGGGGCCGCTCTTCCTGAAAGACTGGAGCCCCACGGTGCTCGGCAAGCACCACGACCACAAGCTGGGGATCATCCGCACTCTGCTCCGCACGTACCCCGAGTTGCCCTTCGTCCTGATCGGGGACTCCGGGGAGAAGGACCCGGAGATCTACCACCAGGCCATCGTCGAGCACCCGGGCCGCATAAAGGCTGTCTACATCCGGGACGTGACCTCGGCGGCGAGGGACGCTGAGGTCGGGGTTATAGCCAAGAAAGTGGCCGCCCTCGGCGCGGAGATGGTCGCCGTCACCGACACCGCATCGGCGGCCGAGCACGCGGCCTCCATCGGCCTGATAGAGCCGGGTGCCGTGGCCCGCGTCCGCGCCGACCGCGGGCGGGAGCTCGGCCTGGGATCCCGGACCTCGCCGTAACCCGCCCTTACAGCGCGGCGGCGTTCGCCTCCTGGACGGGCTCACCGCGGGGTGGTTCTGGGGTGGTCTCTTATCCCTTACCGAGGGCGGCGTCGGTGACGGCGCCTTTGGAGGCCGAGGAGACGAGGGCGGCGTACTTCGCCATCACGCCTGTGGAGTAATGGGGCTCGGGCTCTGTCCACCGGGTGAGACGGGCTTCGATCTCGTCGGGGTCGAGGTCCACGTTGAGGGTACGATTCTCGATATCGAGGGTTATGGTGTCGCCGTCACCGAGGGCGGCGATGGGGCCGCGGTGGGCGGCCTCGGGGGC
>CAXTDD010000163.1:0-6180 GCA_964242955.1 uncultured Rubrobacteraceae bacterium
CGGGACGCCGAGGACCTCGGAGATCTCGGCGTAGGAGAGGCCCTGCATGTGCCGCAGGACGAGCGCCGCCCGGTGCTCCGCGCGCACGCATCCGAGGGCGTCCTCGATCTCCCGGCGCCGCTCTGCGTTCATGGCCGCCGCCTCCGGGTCGGCGTCGCCGCCGTACGGCTCCGCCAGGTTGAAGGTCGCGTCTTCGCCGCGCTCGTCCTCCCTGCGCCGACGACGGGCGCGGCGCAAGTCCAGGCAGGCGTTCGTCGCGATCCTGTGCAACCAGGTGGTAAAAGCGCTGTCCCCCCTGAACCCCGCGAGGTTGCGCCAGACCCGGATCCAGACCTCCTGGCTGGCGTCCTGGGCGTCGCGCTCCCCGACCACGCGCAGGGCCACCCCGTGCACGAGGCCGGAATGTTCCCGGACCAACTCGCTGAACGCGCCGACATCCCCACGGGAGGCTCGCAGAACGCTCTTCTCGTGCCGTGGCGCACGGGCGGGCGAGGCCACCCATGCGCGGCCTTCCGCGGTCGTTTCTCCGATAGCGACGGGCTCAGACCTCACGATCACACTGTAACCCCCACACCCGACCCCGGCGGCCCGTGCAAGGGCCGGGCGGTTCGCGACCCGCCCCGTTTCTCGACGGGCCGGTCTGTTCCGGCGGCTCCCCGGTCGCCCCTCCCCGTGGTGATCTCCACGAACGTCTGTCTCGGTGTTTGCGGGCTATTTTTTCCCACGCCTCTGCCGGAACTTGCGCCAGAGGAACGGCGCCGCAAACAGCAGCACCCTTCTCAACAAGTAACCCATGCTCTCACCCCCGATCCTCGTGTTTTTTCGCTGTTTCGTGGCCCGCCGGCGCCGCGATGCCCGGGGACGCCGCCTCGGCGTGGGCCTTCTTCAGGGCCGCGTTCGCGCCGGAGAAGTCCGTGCTCTCCAGGCACCGGAGCGCCTCGTCTATGAGCCGGCCGAGTTCCGAGGGGCCGCCGGTCTCGCGTGCGGGCCTCGCCGGGATCACGCTTCCGCCTTCCCGAAGACGAAGAAGCGGAGGAGCAAGAAGCTCATGGTCGAGGCGACTATCATGGAGACGATCTTGGCGACGTTGTCCCCGACCAGCGGCGAGAGGTCCGTGTAGGCGGCGAGGCCGCGGGCGAGCAGCCAGATCAGTAGGGCGCCCGCCGCGACGTTCAAGATGCCCTGGGCGGTGAACAGGCCCACCTGCCGGGCGTCGTGGCGGGCCCGGCCCCTGAAGGTCCACAGGGTGTTCCACAGGTAGCTGTTCGCGTTCGTCAGGATCAGCGCCACGACGTTGCAGACGACGAGGACCTCCGGGCCGCGGGTGGGGGACAGCAGGAGCAGCAAGTTGAGCGCCCCGACGTCCACCAGCGCGTTGGAGCCCCCGACGAGCGAGAACTGGGCGTACTTGATCCCCGTCTGCTTGCGGGACTCCTGCGGGTTCTCTTCGCTGTCGGTGATCCGCGACCTCCTTCCGCCATCCTATCCGGGAGGCGCTTGGAGGACACCCGGAGCTTCTCGACGTTGATCTCTGGCGATCCGGGCTACCCCAGGATGAGGGCCTGTTGTCCGCCATCCACGGAGACGGATCCGACCGGGATCAGGGCGGTCTTTCGTCCGAACAGGCCGATCTTCACCGCCGCGTACTCAGGCTCGCCCCTGCCGTTGACGAAGAGCTTCTCGATCTTACCGATCTCGCGCCCTACCGGATCTTGTAACGCGTAGCTCGCGTACTCCGTCGAAGTAGCGAACCTCCCGCCGAACTCGTCGTCCAACACCGCCGGGCCCAACCTCTGCTCTCTCGCGGACGGGGAGTCACCTCCGTGGTACCCCCCGCCGCTACGTACTGCCTCGTTCTTCAACGTCGTCCCTTCCGCGGTTGGCTGCTAGTACTCGCGCCGCAAACGACGGGCGTCAGGCCTCTCGCCAGCGTCCTCGGTGCCCCTGGTGGCGCCGTTCTGCTGCTCGCTCTGCTGGTTCTGCTGTTGCTGTTGGACCTGCTGGCGGGCCTCGCCGCTCTTCTCGTAGCCCTGCTGTACTATCTGCTGGGCCACGCCCTGGCCTCCAAGCCCGAACGCCAGGGCCGCTGCCAGGCGACGCCGCCCAGCAGGATCAGGAACGTCGGCGCGATGAGCTTCTCCGCTATCCTCAGCTGCGTCAGCGCCGCGAAGAATTTCTCTCTCTTTCTCTGTGGTTTGTTTTTCGAGTTACGTCTGCGGTCGAAGGCGAGGGGCGGGACCCCGGAGAGCCCCGCCCTCGTGATGGGCCTCCGTTACGGCCGGTTCTGGCCGGTCTTTTCGCCCCTGGAGCCGCCCAAGGCCCCACCGATAAACGGAGCCAACAGCGCCAGGATGCCACCGATGATCGCCGCGAGGCCCAGGCCCTGCGGCACGCTCGTCGGTATCGCCTGCGTCAGCCCCGGCGGGATCGCGTTGGCGAGGGCATCCCCCAGGACGCCGCCGATGACGCCACCGGCGACCGCGAAGATGATCGCCACGATCAGGGCCAAAAGCGCCACCAGGAGGCCGTGCTTGACCCCGGAGCGGCTCGCCATCCTGCCGGCCACGTAGCCGCCGATAAAGAAGGCCAAAAGCAGGGTGATCACGGCTCCGACGATGCTCGAGATGCCGCCGCCCGAGGCGCCGAGGCCGAGCGCCGAGATGATGCCGCCGACGATGGCGCCGATGATGCCGGCGAGGATGAAGGCGGCGCCCAAAGCGCACAGCCAGCCGAGGACCACGCTAAGCCAGCTCGTCCCCCGGTCCGTATCCGCGCTCCGGTCCCGATCCGTGTCCCGGCTCGTATCCCGGTCGGTGCTCCTGCTTGTGTCCCGGTCGGTGTCCGTGTCCCGGCTGGTGCTCGACGAGGAGCCTGCCGTCCCGGAGCCGTGGTCGGCCGAGCGTTCTTCCCTCACGTCGCCGACCCGGCGGGGGCCGGAGTTTCCGCTGCCTTCCGTGCTGCGTTCGCCGTACTCCGAGTCCACCCTCGGCGCGTCGGTGTTGCCTTCTCCGCTTCCTCTTTCGCTCATGCTGCTCCTTCCGTGTGGTCCTTCAACAACATTACTGCCCCTAACTCGGGGCTTCGGCCTGGGCCATGGTGCGGTCGTAGAGGAACGCCGCGACGAGCCCGCCGATGATCGGGCCCAGTATGTAGAGCCACGCGCCCGCGAAGTCGCCCGCCACGATCATCGGCCCCAGCGCGCGCACCGGGTTGACGGCGCCGCCGGTGACGGGGCCCGCTATAAAGACCCCGACGGCCAGGGCGAACCCGACCGCTATCGGGGCGATGGGCGCCGGCGCCCTCTCGTCGGTGGCGACCGACATCACCACGAAGACGAGGATGAAGGTCACGAGGATCTCCAGCAGGAACGCCTGGAGGTCTCCGACCCCCTGCGCCGGGTGGGTGGCCGCGAGGCCGGCCTCGGTCCTGCCGGGCCCGCCGAAAGCGAGCCAGGTGCCCAAAGCCCCGAGCACGGCCCCCACGAGCTGCGCCCCAAGGTACACGGGGACGGACTTCCACGGGAACTTGCCGGTGGGGGCCATCCCCCGGGTGACGGCCGGGTTGACGTGCGCCCCGTAGACGTGACCGTCGGCGGCTCCCACCGCGGCGTGGCTCAGGCCTAAGGCCAGCGCCACCGCCAGAGAATCGTAGGCCGGGCCGGCCGTCGCCCGGTTCAGGATGGCGGCTACCGCCACAGCAGTCCCGCCGAAGACCAGGATGAACGTGCCGACGAGCTCCGCCAGCGCCGAGCCGAGGATGGGAGCGCTGGTGCTGCTCCCGTAGAGGCCGTCGGTCTTGAGCTCTTCTTCCCTGTCCACCACCCCGTCTCTCGCGGCGTGGCGCATCTCGTCCCTGGTGATGTGCCCGTTAGAGTCGCCCTGCCGAGCCTCACCGGGTCCGCGCCGCCGGACGTTCGGCGGCGCGTCGTCTTCCAGCCCGCGCGCCGCGTCGCCCGTCGGCCGGTTCTGCTCGGCCTCCCGGCGCAGCCTCTCTTCTCGTCTGTTTGCTTCGGAATCCAGAATGTTCCTTTCGTTGAGGGTCTCCGTTGGTGTCCTCGTCCCCGGCGTCTGCGGGTTCGTCGTGGGGGACTACTCTCTGCCCCGTAGCCCGCCTATCACGTCCTCGGGACCGGAGAACCGGCCGCCACCGAGGTCCTTGAGTTGCTTGAGTAGCCCCTGGGGTGCGCCGTTGCCCTCGGCCCTGTCGACCACTTCCTGCTTGTCCGCCGGCCAGTTGATTCCCTTCAGGTACTTCTGCGCGCCCCCGGGGTTAGAACCGCCAATGTCCATCGCTTCACCTCCCGTCTTCGTGGAAACGGGCTTGCCCGTACTCTTCCATCACACCCCGCGACGCCTGGTGTCGTCTTCTATCTCCACCTCTTCGCGCCTCACGTCCTCCTCGACGATCCGCTCCTCCTGGACGACGTCCTTGCGGACCCGGATCTCCTCTTTGGCCACGGCGCGCTTCTGGACTACGACCTCGTCCTCGACCACCGGCACGACGACCTCGTCGTCGCCGATCTGGGCCTCCGTCGCCCCGCCGGAGACGGGAACCCGTTCGACGGAGACCTCCTCGCGACGGGTGGGGACGCTCAGGCGCTCGCGGTCGATGCGGACCCGCTTGCGGACCCTGACGCTGCCGGCCTCCCGCTCCCTCACGCCGGCCCTGAGCTCCTCCTCGGAGCGCTGCACCCTGAGCTCGTCCTCGTCTTCGAGGTCGCTCCCCGGCTGGCTGAGGCCTTCGCGGTTACGGTCGTGCTCTTTGAACTCGCCGGTCTCGGTGTCGCCCTGGCTTATGCCCGGGCCGACAGTGCCGGCGCTGCCAGAATCGGTCGTCCCGGCCCCGCTGTGCCCGCCCGTCTCCCGTTGCCCGGTCCCGATGTCCCAGTCGTACGTGCGGCCGGCCCCGGCCTCTCGCGGCTCCGCGGCCGGCTCCACGTCCGCGTAACCCCGTTCTCCGCCGGCCGAACTCGGCGGGTATTCGGCTTCGCGGTCTTGCGTCGGGGGCTCGTACTCCGGCGGGGCCGTGCCGGGTCCCGGGGTCTGGGAGCGTTCCCCGTACGTAAAGTCCACGTCGGAGTCCCCGTCGGGGTAGGCGCCGTAGCCGGCCCTGTCCGCCGGGGGTGCTTCGCGCGTCGCCCCGAAGTGCGCGTAGACCCGGTCCTCGAAGTCGGCGGTTATGTCCGCGTCGTCCTTGAAGCTGGGGCCGTTCTTGATGGCCTCTTTATCCGAGGCCACTTCGACGAGTTGGCGGGCGTCGTTCACCCGCACGATGTCCATGGGGATCAGCGTAGACGGGCCGCCGAAGAGGCTGGTCTTCACGCCGATGTACTCCGGCCGGTCGTTCTCGTCCACGAAGAGGTCGTCCACCTTGCCGACCTTCTCGTAGTGCTGGTCGTAGATCTGGTATCCCTCGAACCGCCCGCCCGCGCTTTCCTGGGCCATCCGCCTACCCCCTCTCCGACGGCGGGTACGTCTGCCCGTCGCCCCGCGCGCCGCGCGTGGTCTGGTCGTCTATCTCGACCTCTTCCTTGCGCAGGTCGACCTCGACGACCTCCTCTTCCTCGACCACCCTCTTGCGGAGCCGGATCTCCTCCTTCAGCACAACCCGCTTGGAGACCACGACCTCCTCCTCGAAGACCTGCACGACGACCTCTTCGTCGCCGAACTCGGCCTCCGCGACCTCCAGGTCCATCGGCACCCGCTCGACGTCGACCTCCTCGCGCCTCTTCGGGACCCGCACCTCTTCGGTCTCGGTGCGCACGCTCTTCTTGACGTTCATGGAACCGGCCTCGCGCTGGCGGACACCGGCCCTGAGCTCCTCTTCGGAGCGCTGGACCCTCAGGTCTTCTTCGGAGCCAACCCGCTCGTCGGCGACCGGGTCCACCGGGTCCTCCCTCGGCGGCCGTTCGCCGCGTCCCTCATAAGCCAAAACGGACCTCCCTGAGCCGTAAGAACCCTTGCCTCGCGCGATCAAAGCGAAGGGGGTGCGCCATCTCGTGCGGCGCACCCCCGAAAGCTTTCGCCCTTACCGCTACAGGCCGCGGCCGCGCTCGGTGTCGTCCTCGACGTCTATCTCCTCGCGCCTCACGTCCTCCTCCACGACCTCCGTGTCCTCCACCACGTCCTTGCGGATCCTGACCTCTTCCTTGGCCACCGCCCGCTTGTCGACCACGACCTC
>CAXTDD010000164.1:0-6167 GCA_964242955.1 uncultured Rubrobacteraceae bacterium
GGGGTCTGGCCGGGGGGCCGGGGGGCTTGCGGTCGCAGTCGGCGGGGGGGTTATCGGGTACGCGTTGCTCGTTTCGCAGAGGTCGCAGGAAGCGTTGCCCGAGGCTCTGACTTCCCTGGCGCTCGCGGCTATAATATACGGGGTGTTAAGGTACCTCGTGTCGAGGGCGAGAGGTTAGGTTTCGTTGGGTTTCCTCAAAGGCATCGAGAAAAGGATGGAATCGCTGGTAGAAGGCGTCTTCGGGCGGGCTTTCAGGCGCCAGATCCACCCGGTCGAGATCGCCAAGGGCCTGACCAAGCAGATGGACGAGGGCAGGATGGTCTCCATCTCCCGTACCTACGCCCCCAACAACTTCACCGTCCACCTCTCCCAGGAGGACGCAGAATCCATCCGGGCCTACCAGGACTCGCTCAAGGACGAGCTGATCCAGTACGCCTCGACCCACGCGGATAACAAGAACTACCACCTGATGACCCCGCCCCGCATCCGCTTCGAGACGGAAGAGACGCTGCGCTTCGGCGAGTTCGGGGTGACGGCCAAGCTCACCGGCGGGGACGGCCCGCGCGAGAAGGGCGCCCCGCAGGACACCTCGGGCCAGACCCGAATCTTCAAGACCGAGGAGACGACCGGCGGCGAGGCGGAGGGCACGGCGGCCATCTCCGCCGACGACGCCCGCAAGCACGGCCTGGCGCGCGAGATCGTCGAGGTCGTCCTCGAAGACGGCAACTATCCGCTCGAAGGCGGGGGTCCGTGGACCGTCGGCCGCTCGCAGGAGAACGACATCACCGTCAACGACCCGAACGTCTCCAGGCGCCACGCCAGGATCTCGCGGGCCGACAACGGCTTCGTCGTCGAGGACTTGGGCTCTACCAACGGCACCCTGCTCGACGGCGCCCCGATAGACCGGGAGCGCATAGAGGGCGGGGACGAGCTAACCTTCGGCCAGACGGCCGCCCGCTTTGTGCGCCGCATAGACGTGCCCGGCGGGACCCCGCGGGGCGGGAGGCCCTCGCCGAGCAGGGGCCGATAGCCCGTGCTGGAGCTGCAGGTACCGCTACTTGCGGCCAAAGCGCTCCTCTTGCTCCTCCTCTTCGCCTTTATCTACGCCGTGATGCGCCGGGGCATAGGAGACCTTCGCAAGGTCCCCGACGACCAGACTTACGTACCGGGCCGCGAGTCCAAACGGAAGTCCACCCCCAAGCGCAACGGGCAGCGGGCGTACGCCCCGCGTCCGACGGGCACCCCCGAGCTCGTCGTCGAGGACTCGGACATCCTGGCCCCCGAGACCAGGTTCGACCTCAAGGACGGCGCCACCAGCGTGGGCCGCTCCTCGGCCAGCGACGTGGTCCTCAAGAGCGACGATTATGCCTCCGGGAGCCACGCCCAACTCACCCGGCACGGCGGCCTGATCTACGTCGAGGACCTCGGCTCGACCAACGGGACCTTCGTCAACGGCCGCAAGACCGTGGGCGCAACCCCGGTCAGGAACGGGGACTCCGTCCGCGTCGGCTCCACGACCTTCAGGTACGAGGAGTAGCCGTGCCCCTTTTGGAGCTCCAGCCCTTCGGCGTCACCGACCCCGGTAAGGTCCGCCAGAACAACGAGGACGCGCTGCTCGTGGGCGAGGGCGACGACGAAGAGCGTCTCGTCGGCGACTCGCGGGCCTACCTCGTGCGCGGCGGCGATCTTAAACCCGTCACCGAGGACCACTCTCTGGTGGCCGAGCTGGTCCGCAGCGGCGACCTGACGCGGGCGCAGGCTGCGGAGCACCCCCAGAAGAACCTCATAACCCGGGCGCTCGGGGCCGAGGACAGGGTAGACGTGGACACCGCCGTCCTGCCCGTCGAGGCCGGGGACCGTTTCGTGCTCTGCTCCGACGGCCTGACGGACATGGTGCGGGAAGACACCGTCGAGGAGATAGTGACCGGCTCCCCCGAGGACCCCGAGAAGGCCGCCCGCAAGCTCCTCTCCGCCGCCTTAGACGCCGGCGGCAACGACAACATCACCGTCGTCGTGATAGACGTCAAAGAGCGGCAGGAGACGGAAACAGACGCCCCGGCGGAAGTGGACCGCTCAGACGGGACCAGCGAGATGCCGTCGCTCGGATCTACGGGGGCCACCCCACCCCGGTCGAGGGCGGCCCCGGGACGGTCTTCCACGGGTAGCGCGCAGAAGCGGCCGAAGCCGCCGAAACGCCGCAAGCGACGCTCCGGGGGGTTTGGCCGGGCGCTCGGGAAGCTCGTCAGGGGCATAGCCGTGGTTCTGGTCGTTCTCATCGCGCTCGTGCCGGCCTACCTCTGGGGGTCCAGCAGGTACTACTTCTCATTCGAGGAAGGGGAGGTCGTCGCCTACCAGGGGCTGCCTTACGCGCCGCTGGGGGTCGAGCTCAACCGGGAGTGGCGCACGCCGGGGCTCACGGAGGCCGAGATCAGGGAGCCCTACGAGCAGCCGATAGAGACCCACAAGCTCTACACCAGGGGCGACGCCGAGCGGGTCCTAGAGGACCTGGGCAAATAAGGTGGCGCTTCCTTGACCCAGCGCGCCACCACGCCCATGATCCTCGCGCTGCTCGTGACCACTTTAGGTTTCGCCACCCTCATCTTCGCCCAGGGCGCCACGAGCCCGCCCCTCATCTACGGGGCCTACTACGCGGGGACGCTCTTCGCGCTGTACCTGGGGGTGCGCCTGATCCTGCCGCACTCGGACGTCTTGCTGTTGCCGCTGGTGACGTTGCTTACGGGGCTGGGGCTCGTCATGATCTTCCGGCTCACCTACAACGTCGAGGACAAGACGGGGCTCGCCATAACCCAGGCGGTCTGGATCCTGATCGGCTCCGGCGCGATGTTCCTGCTGGTCCTCTTCTTCCGCAACTACTACCGCCTCTTCGACTACAAGTACCTGCTCGCGGTCGTGGCCGTGATACTCATAGCCTCGACCTTCACGCCTCTGGGATACACGGTGAACGGGGCCCGACTCTGGATCTCTATCGGGCCCGTCGGCTTCCAGCCGTCGGAGTTCGCCCGCATCGCGCTCATCGTCTTTTTCGCCGGCTACCTGGCCGAGACCAGGGATCTGCTGGCCGCGACGAGCCGCACGGTCCTCGGTGTGCAGATCCCGGCGCTCAAGTACTTCGGCCCCGTCGCCCTGGTCTGGGCCGCCTCCCTCGGCCTGCTGGTCTTCGAGAAGGATCTGGGCTCGAGCCTCCTCTTCTTCGCCGTGCCCCTCTTGATGCTCTACGCGGCGACGGGCCGCATCGCGTACGTCCTGCTCGGCACCGTGCTCTTCTCCGTCGGCTCGTTTATAGCCTTCTTGTTGTTCGATCACGTGAAGGTGCGGGTGCGGGCCTGGCTCGACCCGTGGTCGTATCCCGACACGGACGGGTTCCAGATCCTGCAGAGCATCTTCAACATCGCCGACGGCGGCCTGCTCGGCACCGGCCTCGGCGCCGGCTTCGCCCAGACCATTCCCGAGGTCGAGACGGACTTCGTCTTCTCCGCCATCGCCAGCGAGCTGGGATTGCTGGGGGCGACGGCGGTCCTGCTCGCCTTTCTGGCCTTCGTCTACCGGGGGACAAAGATAGCGTTGATGGCCGAGGACGACGCCTCGAAGCTGCTCGCGTTCGGGTTGACGGCGATGTTCGCGCTCCAGACGCTCGTGATCGTGGGCGGGGTGACCAAGGCGATACCGCTAACCGGCATCACGCTCCCTTTCGTCTCCTACGGCGGCTCCTCGGTGGTGGGCAACTTTATCCTCACGGGCCTGCTCTTGCTCGTCTCCGAGAGGGCGGGAAGGCGCGAGGAAGAAGGGCTGTATGCGGAGGAAGCCTCCTGAACGCGCACCTGAGACGCAGCTTCTACCTGTTCGCGCTCTGCTTTGTCGGGCTCGTCGCGATGATGGCCTACTGGCAGGTCTACTCCAGGGAGGCCCTGGCAAACAACCCGCAGAACGGCTTCCAGACCCAGAGGGCCATAGAGTCCCCAAGAGGCCTCATCCTGGCCGGCGACGGGGAGACCGTGCTCGCCCGCAGCGAGAAGCGTCGGGGGATCTCGGGTCCCATCTACGAGCGAGTCTACCCTGGGGGCGCGCCCTTCTCGGGCGTGGTCGGGTACTGGAGCACCAGGTACGGGGCGACGGGCATCGAGATCGGCAACAACACCGACCTCTCAAGCGTCGCCGGCGACCCGGACACCCTCGACGAGCTGATAAACCGCACCACCGGCGGCCCGCAACGCGGCAACGACGTGACGCTCACCCTCGACGCCGACCTGCAGCGCCAGGCCTACGAGTCGCTCGCCGCCAGCCCCACGGGCAGGGGCTCCGCGATGGCCGTCGACCCGCAGACGGGCGAGATCCTGGCGCTCGCCACCTACCCGTCCTTCGACAACAACAACATCGACGAGGCCCTGCCGGAGCTCTCCCAGGACCCCGACGCCCCCCTCCTCAACCGCGCCACCCAGAGCCTCTACCCGCCCGGCTCGACCTTCAAGGTCATCACCTCCGCCGCGGCGCTCAAGGCGGGCGTCCAGCCCACGGACGAGTTCTTCGATCCCGGGACCTACGAGACAGCAGGGCTAACCGTCCGCAACTACCAGGGCAAAGACTTCGGGAGGCTCTCCTTCGCCGAGGCGCTGGCGTTCTCCGTGAACGTGATCTTCGCCAAGATAGCCATCTTCGAGGTGGGCCCGGAGCTCCTCGCCGAGACCGCCACGGACTTCGGCTACGGCGACCCCTACGACGACTTCCCGATCCCGGTCTCCGGCAGCGACCTCGGGTACCCGGTCGAGCAGTGGGTCGACGGTAACACGGCCCAGATCTCCTTCGGCCAGGACCGCGTATCCTCGAACGTCTTCGAGATGGCCCTCGTCGCCGCCACGGTCGCCAACGGCGGCAACATGATGGAGCCGCGCGTCGTGAAGGAGGTCCGCTCCCCGGACGGCATCATCCTCGACAGGCCGAGCCCCAGCGTCCGCAACGACGTGCTCGACGGCCCCACCGCTGGCACCTTGAACCAGATGATGCAGGGCGTCATCACCACGGGCCAGCTCACGGAGGCGGAGGTACCGGGCGTCAAAGTGGCGGGCAAAACCGGGACGGCGGAGGACCCGCCCCGAGACCCCCACTCCTGGTTCATATCCTTCGCGCCCGCGGACGATCCGCAGATAGCGGTCGCGGTGATGGTGGAGAACGGCGGCGTGATCGACGCCGAAGGCGACGCGGCCACCCCGGCCATCCCCATAGCCCAAGACCTGATGGAGACCCACCTGAGAGCGGAGGGCCAGTAAAGATATAATGCCGGGTCGATGCAACAACTCGTAGACAACCGCTACCGTCTCGTGGAGCCGCTCGGAAGCGGGGGCATGGCCGACGTCTTCCTGGCCCACGACGACATCCTGGATCGGGACGTGGCGCTCAAGGTCATGAGCGTCCGGTACGCGGGCGACGACGAGTTCGTCGAGCGCTTCAGGCGCGAGGCCCAGAGTGCCGCGGCCCTCTCCCACCCGAACATCGTCTCCATCTTCGACCGGGGCGAGTCAGACGACGGGACGTACTACATCGCGATGGAGTACCTCTCCGGTGGAACCCTGAAGGACCGTATCTTGAAACGTGGGGCCCTTTCGCCGCGGACGGCGGCTGCGGTGGCATTGCAGATCGCGGAGGCTCTGCGGGCCGCCCACGAGCGGGACGTGATCCACCGCGACATAAAACCCCACAACATCCTCATAACCGGCGCCGGCGACGTGAAGGTCACCGACTTCGGCATAGCCCGCGCGGCCTCGTCCTCGACGATGACCCGGACGGGCCACATCCTCGGCACGGCCCACTACATCTCCCCCGAACAGGCGATGGGCGAGCCGGTGGGCCCCGCGAGCGACCTGTACTCTCTGGGCGTCGTCCTCTACGAGATGCTCACCGGCGAGATGCCTTTCGACGCGGACACCCCCCTGGGCATCGCGATGAAACACGTCAACGGCCACCCCGTCCCGCCACAGATACTCAACCCGGAGGTCCCGGACGGCATAAACGCCGTCACGATGAGGTTACTCGCCAAGGACCCCGACGACCGTTACGGGGACGACGCAGGTCTCATAGAAGACCTGGAGCGGGTCGTCGCGGGCCTCGACCCCGCGGGCGCAACGACCGAGATGTCTACGGGCGCCATGCCGACC
>CAXTDD010000165.1:0-6157 GCA_964242955.1 uncultured Rubrobacteraceae bacterium
ATATGTAGGAGCGTGTATGCCGTCGTTAACCGAGCTAGAGAAGTGGATGAGCACGGGACAGGTAGCCAAAAGACTAGGCTACAGTCGTCAAGGGGCTACCGATCTTGCCCACGCCCGCAAGGTTCGTGCCGTAAAGACAGCGGCGGGCTGGCTGTACGATCCGTCCAGTGTTGAGGACTTCGCCGCTAAGACGAGCAAGAATGACTAGGGTCGCGCTGTACACACGTGTCAGCACCAAAGACCAGATAGAGGGTTACTCGCTACGGGATCAGGTCAGGGCGTTGCGTGAGTACGCCAAGGACCGGGGCTACGAGGTCGTGGCCGAAGTTGAGGACCCCGGATACAGCGCCGCCTACCTGGAGCGCCCCGGCATGGATAAGGTGCGGGACCTCGTTGCTGCCGGCGGGGTAGACCTCGTGTTGGCCCAGGACGCGGACAGGATCACCCGAGAGCCCGGAGACCGCGCCGTGTTGGACCTCGAAGCCGAGCGCCACGGGTGCAGGTGGGTGGCGCTTGACGATTGGGGGGACGATTCCCATCAGGGTTCGTTGCTAAAGTTCATGCGCGGCTGGATAGCCAAAGGCGAACGCACAAAGACCGCCGAAAGGATGCAGAGGGGCAAGCGCCAGCGTGCCAGGGAGGGGAAGATCGTACCCGCGGGGAGAGCGCCGCTGGGGTACGTCTACGCGGACGGAACGTACCGGGTTGATGAGGCCGGCATGATACTCGTGCGCCGCATCTTCGCGCTGTCGGCAGCAGGTAATGGGCTGTGGACAGTACGCAACACCTTCAAGGACGAAGGCATCAGGACGCCCGGTAGCAACCGCAAAGGCCCGTCCGAGGTCTGGAACGTCAACACGCTACGCAGGATCATCACGCGGGACGAATACCTCTCCCACGGACCAGACGAGATCAAGGAACTCGTTGCTGCCGGGAACATGACCGAGACCGTGGCCGCAACCCTGGACCCGAGTAAAACCTACGGCATCTCCTGGTACAACCGCCACGAATCCCACGCCCCCAACGGTAAGCGCAGACGTGGTGCCGAGAAACCGCGTGCTGAATGGATAGCCGTGCCCGTACCCGACGCCGGGGCACCCCGCGAGCACGTAGAGATGGCGCGGGCCGGGTTGAGAGGCGAGCGTGCGCCACGGGCCGATAACCGATTCTGGGAACTGGCCGGGTTCGCCTACTGCGGATGCGGGTGCAAGTTGGTGGCGCGGGTGACGAAGAAGAACGGCCACACTTACCCGTACTATGTTTGTAGCCGGTACATGCGCGACGGGTGCGAGTTCGGGGCCTGGACCAACGCGGACAGGCTAGAGCACGAGGTCTACTGGGCTCTCCGTAACATAAAGCCTCAAGACCTACAGGCACAGATTCAGACCCTTATCGACAGGGACAGGCAACCCGAGGTAGAGGTCAAGGCGGCCAACGCCGTGCTTGAGGACGTGGCCCGCCAGAGGTTGAAGTTCCAGGAGATGGCCGCGAGAGACCTAATATCGCTCCCTGAGCTGGAGGCGCACATCGGGGGGCTGGAGAGCCGCCGGAAAGCCGCAGAGAAGCAGATAGAAGCCTCTCGGACGGTCTCGGAGCGTGTCAAGCGGCTGCAACTGATGCGGCGCAACCCGATACTGGAGGTCATGGGCCAGACACCGGAGATGCGGACAGACTACTATAAAGACCTGGACCTACGGGTGGAGACTAACCGAAAGGACGTGAGGGTATCCGGCATCTTTGGTTCTCACAGAGTTGCACCCACCTCGACGTGGAGGACGGCGACATAGAAGCGGCCGTCGAGGCGGCAACCAGGGTCGCCACGCCGGCCGGAGGGTGAGCCCTGTCGAGGTGGATCTGGTCTACGGCTCGGAGCTCCGGGATTCGCTGCGTCTCCTCGAAGAATGGCTCAGGCGCGGCAAGCCCGTCCCGGACGAATTCGTCCAGAAGATCCAGGGCTACGTCGAAGCTGGACATATCGAGATCCTCACCTCACGCCTTGACGGACGAATCTCGGGCGTCCTCGTCCTGGCCTTCCGCCCCAGTGCGTCCCTCGGCGGCCTCTTCGCCAGCATCGAGGATCTCTACGTCCGCCCCGAAGATAGGCGAAAGGGCGTCGGAGCCGCCCTGTTGAAAGCTGCGGACGAACGTTGCACGGAGCGCGGCATTTCTTACCTTGAAGCGCAGGTAGAAGAAAACGATGCGGAAGCTTTCTACGCGGCTTTCGGCTACAAGTGGGAAACCGATGTGCGGGTCTTTTCCAGGTCCCTGCCCATCGGCGACGGCGAGGATGAAAAAGCTGAAACCTGATACCTGAAGCCTGAAACCTCTAAAATTCGAGCACCTCGTAGACCGAGATCTCGCGAAAATCCAGATCCCGGTAGAACTTGCGGCCCCGCTCGTTGGCGGCTGCGACCTGCAGGGAGACGCCGTTGGCGCCTTTCTGGCGGGCCCACTCTTCGACGCTCATGAGCAGGGCGCGGCCGATGCCGCGGTCGCGGTGGTCGGGTTCGACGAAGACGTCGTCGACGCTGGCCCAGGTCTTGGGGAGGAAGGTCGGGGAGCCTTCGCGCAGCTCGCCGGAGATGAAGCCCACCGTCCGGTCGCCGGCCGTCGCCACGAAGAGGAAGGCGTAGGAGTTGCGGGCGAGGTCGGCCAGGAAGCGGCGCATCGTGCGCGCGGCGCCGGGTGCCGTGGCGTAGACGGGGTCGTGGGCGGTGTGCTCCTCGGCGCTCCGCATCCACAGGCGGGCCGCCTCGTCGGCGTCCTCCCTGCGGCCCGGGCGGATGGTGAAATCCCGGCTCTCCATCCGACAATCCTAACCCATACGCCGTCGCGGGCTGCGCTATGATCCCGGAGAGTCCGGGAAAGGGAGGCGGCGCGGAGCACAGCGGGGCGAAGAAGGGCGGCCGGTACTGGGAGGTGGACGCCGCCCGCGGCGTCGCCATCCTCATGATGGTCGTCTACCACTTCACCTACGACCTCTACGCCTTCGGCGGGTACGACGTGGACGCCGTCTCCGGCTTCTGGGCCCGCTTCGCCGACGCCACGGCCAGCCTCTTCCTCTTCCTCGTCGGGGTCTCGCTCGCCATCAGCAGCGCGAGGAGCGGGGGAGGGTTTCGGAAGTATCTGCTGCGGGGTCTTAGAATTCTCGGCTACGGGATGATCCTTACGGTCGTGTTCCTCGCTTTTGGAATGGGGATCGTGGCCTTCGGGATACTGCACCTGATCGGGGTCTCCATCGTCCTCGCCTACCCTTTCCTGGGGTTGAGGTACACGAACCTGGCGCTGGGCACGGCCGTGTTCGCCGTCGGGCTGTACCTGCAGGCCGGGGATCCTTCAGGGAGCCCGTGGTTGCTGCCTTTCGGGGTCGTGCCCGAGGGTTGGATCATGCCGGATTACAGGCCGCTGTTGCCGTGGTTTGGAATGGTCCTGATCGGGCTCTTCTTCGGTAACGTGGTCTACGCTGAAGGACGGCGTCCAGCGGGCCTTCCCAACGGCCCTCCGTTGGCCGCGTGGCCGCTGCTTCCGCTCGGGAGGAACTCGCTGGCGATCTACCTCGTCCACCAGCCGCTGCTCATCGTCGGGCTGGCGGCGCTAGGTGTGGTGGACCTGGGCCTTTTCTGAGACGTGCGGGTTTCTTTTTCGGGGCGCGGCATGTAGAGTACCGGCGTCGCGGTTACGAGAGAAAGGAGTCGGAGCAGGGAAAACCGTGGGTGCAAGGCCGGTAGGCTCGACAGAGAGGTCGAAGCTTGCGGGACGGAGAGGCAACACAAGCGCCAGGGCTCCCATGTTAGAAGGTTCGGGAGTCGACGAGGGAGACGTTCATCGAGTTATTCGGCGGGTGCGTCTCGGCTTCGGGCGGTCGATAGGGCGGCGACAAAATCCGGCGGCGACGCCGGGGACAAAACGCCGTTCGGCCCGGGCAGGGTCTTCTTTTCCCTGCGTTCTTTCTCTTCGCCTCAAATAGCTTTGTCCGTGAGATTTGGGAGGTATGCCCGTGTGCGGCATCGTGGGTTACGTTGGTAGGGAGCGTTGCGTGGAGGTCCTCATGCAAGGCCTGGCGCACCTGGAGTATCGCGGTTACGACTCGGCGGGGCTCGCGCTCCAGGGCGAGGGCGAGATAGAGAAGATCCGGGAGGTCGGCAGGCTGGAGAACCTGGGCCGGACCGTCGCGGCCCGAAACGGACACTTGTCCCGTATGCGGGCCGGTATCGGGCACACCCGCTGGGCCACCCACGGCCGCCCGAGCGAGGAGAACGCCCACCCGCAACTCGGCGGCGACGGTGAGGTCGCCGTGGTCCACAACGGCATCATAGAAAACTTTGCGGAGCTCAAAGAGGAGCTGCTCGGGCGCGGCGTCCGGTTCCGGTCGGAGACGGACACCGAGGTCATGGCGCACCTGCTCGCCGAGAGGGTAGGGGAAAACCCCGGGGAGACGCTGCGGGAGTCGCTCTCGGCGGTGCTCGGGCGGCTCGAAGGGTCGTTCGCGGTGGCGGCCGTGGGGATCAAGGAGCCCGGCGTCATCGTGGCGGCCCGCCAGCAGAGCCCGCTCGTGGTGGGGATCGGGAGCGGCGAGAACTTCCTCGCGAGCTCCGTGCAGGCCCTGCTCGGCCAGACGCGCGAGTTCCTCGTCGTCGAGAACGACGAGGTCGTCGAGGTGACAGCCTCGTCGGTCGGGATCTTCACGCAGGGCGGCGAGCCCGTCGCGCGGGAGACCTTCGAGGTGGACTGGGACGCGGAGGCTGTCGAGCTCGGCGTCCACGAGGACTTCATGATGAAGGAGATCCACGACCAGCCAGGGGCCCTGCGGGCCACCCTCTCGAACCGCCTCGGAACCGACGGAAAGGTCGACCTCTCCGAGATGGACCTCGACCTCTCGACCGTGGACCGCATCGTCGTCGTCGCCTGCGGCACGGCCCTGCACGCGGGCCTTCTCGGCAAGGGACTCATCGAGCGCCTGGCCCGCGTCCCCGTCGAGGTGGCCGTCGCCAGCGAGTACCGCTACGCCGACCCCATCGGGGACGAGGGGACCCTCGTCGTCGCAATAAGCCAGAGCGGCGAGACCACCGACACGCTCGCCGCGGTACAGGCGGCCCGCGGGTTCGGGGGCAGGGTCCTCGCTGTGACCAATACCAGAGGGTCGCTCATCACGCGCGAGGCCGACGCCGTGCTGCTCACGGAGGCCGGGCCGGAGATCTGCGTCGCCTCGACCAAGGCGTACGCCGCCCAGATCGTGATCCTTGATTTGCTCGCCCTGGAGCTCGCCCGCGTCAGGGGGACCGTGCCAGAAGAAGAACTGCTCTCCCTCGGCCGGGACCTCCGTCAGGCGCCGGAGAAGGTGGCGGCGACGCTGGCGCTGCTGGAGGGGAAGCTGGGCGCCGCCGTCGGGCTCTTCGAGGACGCGCGGTGCTCGCTCTTCCTCGGGCGCGGTCCCGCCTTCCCCGTCGCGCTCGAAGGCGCGTTGAAGCTCAAGGAGATCTCCTACATCCCCTCCGAAGGCTACGCGGCCGGCGAGATGAAGCACGGCCCGATAGCCCTCGTGGACGGGCAATGCCCCGTCGTGGCGATCCTGGGCGAGGGTGTTCTCCGCGAGAAGACGCTCTCCAACGTTGAGGAGACCGTGGCCCGGGGCGCGAACGTCGTCGCCGTCGCCCGCGAGGACGATCCGGCGGCGGAGCGGGTTGGGCGCGGCGTGCTGCCCGTCCCCGCCGCGCCGGAGGTCATCCGCCCCCTCGTCTGGAGCGTGCCGCTGCAACTCCTCGCCCACGACGTCGCCACCGACCGCGGCCTGGACGTGGACAAGCCGCGCAACCTCGCCAAGAGCGTGACCGTTGAGTAGCGGATGACGTCGGGAAAGGCCGTCGTCTTCGACTGCGACGGCCTGCTGCTCGACACGGAGAGGCTCTGGACAAAGGGAGAAGAAGCCCTCCTGGCATCCTACGGTCTGACTTACACCGCCGAGCACAAGCGGATGCTGCTCGGCGCCAGCGGCGAGGACGCGGGAAAGATACTCGCCCGCATCCTGGACCAGCCCGGGAGGGAGAAGGAACTCGCCGGAGAGCTCAAGGGTCTCTGTTGGGGCGTGGTGGTAGAGGGGGCGCAGCCCATGCCGGGGGCATCCGAGCTCGTCGCGGGGTTGCGCGGCGGGGTGCCGCTC
>CAXTDD010000166.1:0-6143 GCA_964242955.1 uncultured Rubrobacteraceae bacterium
AAGCCTGCCCCGCGAGCCCGCCGACGCTCGGCTGGTGCAAGAGGATCCTCGTGTTCGGCAACGCGCTCCTCTTGCCCTTGGCACCGGCCGCGAGCAGGAAGGCGCCCATCGAGGCCGCCATGCCGAGGGCGGTGGTCACGATATCGGGCTTGACGAAGCGCATCGTGTCGTAGATCGCGAGTCCAGCGGTGACGGAACCACCGGGGGAGTTGATGTACAGGTTGATGTCCTGCTCCGGGTCCTCGCTCTCGAGGTGCAAGAGCTGGGCCATGATGGCGTTGGCGACCTGGTCGTCCACCGGGGTGCCGAGGAAGATGATGCGGTCCTTCAGCAGCCGCGAGTAGATGTCCATGGCCCGCTCGCCACGGGGGCTCTGCTCGATGACGTAGGGGATAACGCCCTGCGGATCGTGGTAGCTCATTCTTTTTCCTCTCGTTCGTCGTTCTCCGTACTTGTTGTACCGGCCTCTACCGTGGCCTCTACGGCGGCCTCGCCGCCCTCCGGCCCTTCTTCGGCGCCGGGCGTCTCTTCGCCGGACTCGATGCTCTCGTCCTCGGCGGCCTCCGTCGCTTCTTCATCGGCCTCTTCCGGCATCTCTACCGGGGTGGCGTTCTCGGCGAGGAAGTCGAGTGCCTTCTGGCGTGAGATCTCTTCTTCGAGCAGCGCGTAGGTGCCGTTGGAGCGCATGGTCTGGGCGATCTCCTCCGGAGACCTCTCGGACTGCTCGGCCAGGTGCCCGATCTCGTGCATCACGGCGTCCTCGTCGGCCGTTATGTTCTCGGCCCCGGCCACCGCGTCGAGCACGAGCTCCTTCTTGACGGTATCCTCGGCCTCGGGCCTCACCCGCTCCTCGAACTCGTGGTGGTTGGATCCGGCAAGCTGGTAGTACTGCTCGGGGTCCATCCCCTGCGCCCTGACGCTCCGCTCGAAGCTCTCGACCATCTCGTGCGCCTTCTCGTGCACCATGACGTCCGGCACCTCGACCTCGGCGTTCCCGGCCACCACGTCGAGCGCCCGCGCCCTGAACTCGCCCGAGACCCGCTGCTCCGCGGCCTCTTCCAACTGCTCGCGCACGGCGGCGCGCAGCTCGTCGAGCGTCTCGAACTCGCTGGCCTCCTTGACGAACTCGTCGTCGAGATCTGGGAGGTCGCGCTCCTTGATCTCCTTGACGTGCACGTTGAAGAGCACGTTCTGACCCTGCAACGACTCCTCGCCGTAATCCGCCGGGAAGGTGACGCCGAACCTCTTGCGCTCGTCGGGTTTCATGCCGACCACGTTGTTCTCGAAGTCCTCGAGAAGCTCGCCGCGCCCGATCTCCAACATGTAGTCCTCGGCCTGGCCGCCTTCGAGCGGCTGGCCCGTGGTCATGTTCTCGCCCGCGAAGTCGATGATCGCGAAGTCGCCCTCCGCCGCCGGCCGGTCCTCGACCGCCGCGAGCGTCGCGAATTGCCCGCGCATCTCTTCGAGCTGCGCGTCCACCTCTTCGTCGGTTACCTCGACCTCGCGCTTGGGGACCTCGACACCCTTGTAGTCGCCGAGCGTCGCCTGGGGGCGCACCTCGACGGTGGCGGAGAACTTGAAGCCGTCCTCCTCGCTCAAGGGGTCGTCGAAGTTGATCTCGGGCCGGTCTATCGGGCGCAGATCAGTCTCGACGACGGCCTCCGAGTACCAGCTCGGCAGGGCCTCCTGGAGGGCTTCCATCATGATGTAATCACGCCCGAGGCGGTTCTCGATCACACGCCGCGGCGCCTTGCCGGGCCTGAAGCCGGGGACCCGCACCTGGCGGCCGAGCTCCCTGACCTTCGCCTCCACGCCCTTGCGCACGGCGTCGGGGGGCACCTCGACGTCCAGCCGGACCTTGTTCTCCTCGAGCTTTGTTACGTTAGCCGTCATACCCTCCAGTTCCTCTCAACCGACCCGGGCCCGCCGCCGCCAAAGCGGCGGTGTGCGAGAGGCGGGACTTGAACCCGCACGCCCGAAGGCACTAGATCCTAAATCTAGCGTGTCTACCGTTCCACCACTCTCGCCCGCCGTAGAACCTGGGCAGAAGTATAACAGCCACCCATCCCCATCCAGCCCGTTACGCTACAGGCGCAAGCTTCGCTTGCGCCGCACGCTGCGCCCTTCGGGCTCCGCTTTCAGCACGCTCCGGCCTACGGCCTCCGCTCTCAGCACGCCTCGGGCCTGGCGGCCCTCGCTCTCAGCGCGCTTCGGCTGACGCCTCGCTTTCAGCTTTCCACCGTCTGGGACCTATCCGGTCACGCTCGCAGGCTCGCTGCCGATAGTATCGCCCCGGGCAACGCCACCCACCAGAATGCTGAAAGCGGCCGACAGGCCGCGTGCTGAAAGTGGAAGCCGGAGGCTGGAACGTGCTGAAAGCGGAGGCGCCAGCCGGAGCGTGCTGAAAGCCTGCGAAGCGGGCGTGCTAGTAACGGAACTGATCTAGGATGGGATCGTTCGCTTCGCCGTCGGGGACGAGAACCTGGTCGCCGTTCTCCAGGGTTTTGGGGTTCCCTTCGAGTTGCTGGGAGGTCATGCTGGCGTTGGGGCCGCGTCGTATGAGGGTGCGCCCGAGGGAGACGCCTTGCCCCAGGCCGAGGTCGGTCCGGACGTTGCGTTCCGCGACCTTGAGGATCCTGGGCACCTCTTTGACGGTGTTCCAGTCGAGGGCCTGGCTCCTGAGCGCGGCCACGAGCTGTTGCTGGCGCTTTATGCGGTCCAGGTCGCCGCCTGAGGTCTTGCGGTAGCGGGCGTAGAAGAGGGCCTGGTTGCCGTCTAGCGTCTGGAGGCCGTCCTTTATCTTGTACTTCGGGGGGATCTCGTCCTCCACGTCCATCCTTACGCCGCCCATGGCGTCTATGACGTCCTTGAAGCCCTTGAAGTCCACGACGGCGTAGTGGTCCACCGCGACGCCCGAGAACTCTTCGAACGCCGCGATCGTCTGCTCGATGCCGCCGAAGTTGTAGGCGGTGTTGATCCTGTCTTCCTGGCCCGGCTCGACCTCCACCAGCAGGTCCCTCGGCACGGAGAGCAGCTTGACGGCCCCGCTCTCCGGGACCACACGCACCAACATGATGGTGTCCGTGCGGCTCCCCTCTTCTTCGCTGTCGGGCCGCTCATCCACACCGAGCACGAGGACGTTGAACGGGCCTTCCGCGGGCTGCTCGCCGCCGAACATGCGCTGGACCCAGCCGGTAGGAGACGCCTCCAGGCGCTCAGGCCCGTCGGTCCGCTGGTCCCCACCCCGCACCCCGACAGCCAGGCCACCGACCACGAGCGCGGCGACCAGAACGATGGGTAGGGACCACACCCACCAGCGGCGGCGCGCAGCGCCGGACTCTTCGGTGTAGTCCTGGAACTCCCTCATCCCCGGCAAGTCTAATCCCACGCCGATACCAAAGCAAACGCCCGCGCCCGCACGAAACATCCCACGGCCCGCTGCTATCTGCGTCGGAGATCGCGCCTACCTCGCGGCACGGGGCGATCAGACGAGACCAGAAGTCCCGCGGGTTGTCGGGCGGGCGCCCTCGTGTACCGTTTGCGCTGATCGGCTATGCAGTCAAGGTCGCGCTTCGAAGACGAGGTTGAACGGCGCCTCGGCCGCCCTCCGGAAGCGGGAGAAGCCGCCTCCGGTCACGACCTCGCGCATGCGGGCCTCCCCGGCCTGGGCGCCGAGCGCCAGCCCGACCTCCTGGTCCCTGGACGCCGGCACGCAGATGGTGGTGGAGGCCGAGTAGTAGACCCGCCCGACGGGGTTGAGGTTGTCCTCCAAACGATCACCGGCGTAGGGCTCGACGATCATCCACGTGCCGTCGGGTTTTAGGGTCTCCAGAACGTGGGCCGCAGCCCCGACCGGGTCGCCCATGTCGTGGAGGCTGTCGAAGAACGCCACGAGGTCGTAGTCCTCCCCCGGGTACTCTTTGGCGGCGGCGACCTCGAAACCGCACCGGTCGTCCAGCCCGGCCTCCGAGGCCGCCTTGCGGGCGGCGGCGACCGAGGGCTCGTGGTAGTCGAAGCCTACGAACGTCGAGTTGGGGTACTCCTGGGCCAGTATGATCGTCGAGGACCCGCGCCCGCAGCCGACGTCGGCCACGCGGGCCCCGGTCCACAGCTTCTCCTCCACGCCTTCCAGCGCCGGGATCCACGATCCCACCAGGTTGCCGATGTAGTTGGGCCTGAAGAACCGTTCGGTGCCCTCGAAGAGGTCGTGGTGGTGCTCGTGCCATCCCACGCCCCTGCCGGCCCGAATAGCCTCGGCCATGGCGTCGGCGTCCTTGATCGTCGAGGCCGCCACCTGCAGCCCGCCGGGGGCGAAGAACGGGTTGTGCTCGTCGGTCAGGGCGAAAGCCTGCTCGGCGGGCAGCCTGAACGTTTCGGTAGCGGGATCGTACGCGACGTAGCCGCTGGCCGCCTGGGCCGAGAGCCACTCGCGCATGTAACGCCCGTCGGTACCCGTGCGCCGGGCCAAACCTTCCGCGGTGACCGGCTCGCCGTCGGCCATGGCCCTGTACAACCCCAGCTTGTCGCCGATCAGCACGGTCGCCGCGTGCGCCACGGCACCGAGGTCCCCGACGAACTTCTCAACGAACTCGTTCAGTTTGTTCTCGTCTATGGCCGGTTGCGTGGTCACGGCTCGTCCTCCTCTGCTTGGCTACGCCGGTCCGGCGTACCCGGCGAGGCTCGAACTCGCGGCCTTCACCCCCGTGGGTCCTCCGGGATGATGCTCTTCCGACTGAGCTACGGGTACGAAACACGGCGATTACCGTAGCGCTGCCCGCCAACGGCCACATCGCCCGATGGTGTCGAAAAGGTGCTACGGTGATCCGCACCACCGCCACCCGCGCCCGGATTTAACAGGGATGACACATAAATACCCCAAACGGGCGATGCGTCCATCCTCCGCCCGGCATTAATATTCCGTGGGAGTCTGACCTCCGAGTAGCGACATAAGGACAACGGCATGCAGGAGCCGAACGACCGAGAAACGTCGGGATCGCAAGGCTCAGGCGCAGAATTCCTGCCGCGCGGCGAGCGGCAGGCGGCGGTAGCCGTCGAGGCCGCCACCGGGAGGATCGTCCTCTGGAACCGCGTAGCCTCGGAGATCTTGGGCTACCGGTCCGCGGAGATGCTCGGCTCGAACGTCGAGGAACTCGTTCCCGCCCGGCACAGAGAACGATACCGGAGCAGGGTGGCGCGCTACCTCCAGACGGGCCACGACCCCTATATTGGTACGGGCATGACCCCGGAACTGCCCGTCGTGCCGAAAGGCGGAGGGGAGGTCCGCGTCGAGGTAACCCTCTTTGAGCTGGAGGGGGTCCCGGGCGAGGAGAGCAACGAGCGGCTCGTGCTGGCTATCGTCCGGGACGTTGCCGGGCGCCGGGATACCGGGCGGGGTGTTGGGGACCGCGCCGTTTTCGTCGTGAGGGACGACGGCACCATCGCCGACTGGGACACGGGGGCCGAGCGGGTCTTCGGCTACGGGCGGGAAGAGATCGTGGGCAGGGACTTCTCCGTCCTTTACGCTCCCGAAGAAGCCCGGCGGCCCGAGAGAGAACTGGAGAGAGCGGCCGTCGGGGGCTGGACCGGGGAAGAGCACTGGCACGTGCGCGAGGACGGCTCGACGTTTCGCGCCAGGTCGACCGTTTTAGGGTTGCGCGGCTCCCCGGGGGAGCCCTGGTACGTCGTCGTCCTGGAAGACGTCTCGCGGCGCGAAGGGTCCGAGGAGCAGAAGGCGTTCCACGCGGGCCTGCTGGAGCACGTGGGCGATGCGGTACTTGCCACCGACGAGCGGTTCGTCCTTACGGCCTGGAACAGGGTCGCTGAGGAGATGTACGGCTGGAGGGCCGACGAGGTTCTGGGCCGTTACATCACAGAGGTCATACCCTCCGATCTGACCGACGAGCAGATGGCAGAAGCCATGCGGGCACTGTCCGAGACGGGTCGGTCTCGGACCGAGTTGGTCATGTACCGCAAGGACGGCTCGCCAGTCTACACGGAGGGCATGACCGTCGCCCTGCGGGGCGAGCAGGGCCGAACGATAGGCTATCTGAGCATCAACCGCGACGCGACCGAGCGCAAGCGGGCGGAAGAGGCGCTGCGCGGGCTCAACGAGGCCGCGCTCGCCGTCAACGCCGCGTCCACGG
>CAXTDD010000167.1:0-6137 GCA_964242955.1 uncultured Rubrobacteraceae bacterium
ACCGTGCGCCGGTCGGGCTGGCGCGCCCACCCCGAGAAGTCGGTCCCGTCGTAGGCGAGGTCGATCCGGTACCGCTGCACGTCCGGCGCCGACGGTCCGGCCAGGCGGTGCTCCGCGTCCGGAGACGACGCGCGCCCCCCCGGGCCCGGGTGGGGGCGCGCCCCCCCCCCCACTGCTCCTTTCTGCAGGGTACGGTCGACACAGGGGCGCAGCTGAGATACGGACTCCGTCGGCTCTTTGGAAAACGCTTCGCGGCTGGCCCCGAGGCACCGATCAGGGGCCGTCTGCAGCCCGCCAGAAACAGATCGCCACCGTCCGACAGCGTCCTGGATCTTTACGGAGTTCAGCTTTACCCATGGTACTTGTCGAATCACCGAATCCCCAACACAGCCAGATATGCGCGGGATCACGCCACTGTTGAGTCGTGATTGTAACTTTAGAGCGTTTTGCAACGCAGATGATCCAGCGGCACCATACGTCGCGCGAACGCCCACTCCGAAGACCTCCGAAAGAAGATCGTCCAAGCCCCAGGCCGGTGCAACATCAAGGGTGGACGGCCGCGCCTTCGGCGTGGGCTGCTCCTCGGTCAAGCGCTACGCCAAGCTGGCAGACGAGGGCCGGCCGCTCGCAGCTCGCGTGCTGCGCCTTCTCGTTCTGTTAGTGGGCCTACGACGACCTCCTACTGCAGTCGGGATCGCCTCTCGTCGTGGTCGGCGGCGCTATAATTGATGGTGCCGAAAGAGACGAGGATGCCGCATTGGGTGATCCGATACCACCCACAAGGCCCGCAGGACAGTGCAGCTCACCTGCCGATCGGGCTCCCGATGCAAGCCGGATAGTTCACGAACAGGTTCACAGTTCACGAACAGGTTCACCCCCGTGCTCGGGAGAACGGCCTCTCACAGCGGCCTGCACAAGTATCGATCCGGGCGGAGCACAGGTTACAGGTTTCAGGTCGCCTCCTTCGGGGGCTCTCAGGCTTCAGGGACGCGTGTTCGCAACCCTGCTACGCCAACCACCCCTGATGCCTGTAGCCTGAGACCTCACTACTTACGAGGTCAGTCTTTCTGCAAGCCGCTTTCAGGGGTGGGTATGCGTCCCGAGAAGTCCCTGCACCGCTTCGCCGGTGAGGGGCTCGGAGAAATAGAAGCCCTGGGCGAGGTCGCATCCCATCCCCTCGAGACGGGCGAGTTGTCCTTCCGTCTCCACCCCCTCGGCGACAGTCCCCAGGCCCAGGGCATGCGCCAGGCTTATCATGCCGGCAACGATGACATCGTCCTCGGGATTTCGTCCCAGCCCCGCCACGAACGAGCGGTCCACCTTGAGGTGGTCCACGGGGAAGCGCCTGAGGTAGGCCATGGACGAATAGCCCGTGCCGAAGTCGTCCACGGCGAGCCCCACGCCCAGCGCCTTAAGCCCCTCTAAGGTCCCGACGGTCCCGGTCGCGTCATCCATCACGACGCTCTCGGTTATCTCCAGGACCAGGACCCCGGGCTCGAGGCCGGCCTCCTCGAGGGCCCCGGCGACCTCTTCGATCAGGCTCGGGTTGCGGAACTGCCGGGCCGAGAGGTTGACGGACATCGTCAAAGGCGGCCCAACGGCGCGTTGCTCGTTGAGGACGCGCGCCCGGTGGCAGGCCTCCCCGAGCGCCCACCGGCCTATCGGGACGATGAGCCCCGTCTCCTCAGCGAGGGGGACGAATTCTCCCGGGGGTACCAGGCCGCGCTCCGGATGCTGCCACCTGAGAAGCGCCTCCGCGCCGACGGTCCTGCCGCTTCTCAGGTCCACTTCGGGCTGGTAGTGGAGCACGAACTCCCGACGCTCCAGCGCCCGCCTGAGGTCGCCCTCGAGCCCGAGGCGCTCCGAGGCGCGGGCCCGCATGCCCGCCTCGTAGGCCTCGTGGCGGTCCTTACCCCCCTCCTTGGCGCGGTACATCGCCGCGTCGGCGCTGCGCAGGAGCCCCTCGGCGTCCGACCCGCCGGCCTCGCCGGGGCCGCCCAGCGCCATGCCCGTGCTAGTCGTCGCGAAAACCTCACGCCCGCCCAGATCGAAGGGGGCCTCGTCGAGTGCACGCGCCATCCTCTCGGCGGCGGCCTCCGCGTCCGCGAGCCCCGCGACGTCCTCGAGCACGACAACGAACTCGTCGCCGCCGAGCCGGGCCAGCGTGTCCCCCGGCCGGAGGCAACCACGCAAGCGTCCGGCCACGGACACGAGCAGCTCGTCGCCGGCCCTGTGACCCAAAGAGTCGTTGACGTACTTGAAGTTGTCCAGGTCCGTGAAGAGCACCGCCACCCTACCGCCTCCCTCACCGGCTTCGCCCTGCCGTCCGGCGCGCCCGAGGGCCTGGCCTAGGCGGTCCAGGAAGAGGGCGCGGTTGGGCAGTCCCGTGAGGGGGTCGTGGTTCGCCTGGTGGGTCAGCTCTCCCTCGAGCCTCTTGCGCGCGGTTACGTCTTCGATTATGAGGGTCACCTCGTGCACCCGTCCCCCCTCGTCCTTGACCGGGTAGACGAACGGCTGCAGCCACCTCGGCTCGCCCTCGCGCTCGGTCTTGGCGGGGTCGTAGAAGAGGGGCGGGGGGGACACCGGGCCGCTGGCCTGCAGACTGTCGTCGATGTAGGGAACGAGCCCCGTGGCCCGGACGTGCTCGTCCTCGAAGATGTTGGCGCCCTCTTCCCCCTCCTCGAGATTCCACAGCTCGTGCCAGGAGGCGTTGGCCAGCAGCGAAGCGCCGTCGGGGGCAAAGACGTGGATCGAGAGCGGGCACTGCTCGATCACCGTCCGGTAGCGATTCTCCGAGGCGACCAACCCTTCGGCCCGCGCACGGTCCGGAGATTCTTTGTCACCGGTGTACCTCATGCCGCCAATTGTAACGAGTCTCCAAAGCGGCCGGTTGTGCGTCAAAGCACCATTCTCCGCCCTTTTTAGGACGGATGACGCCCGGCCCCCACGACCGCGCGCACATGAACTGCAGGTAGGGTCCCTCGATCTCTTTCAGTAAACGTTAACACCACCCACGACCGGGCTCGCGCGTATAAGGGCGAGCGTGCGCGGAGGACGGACACGACCACGGGCCGAAGACTGCGACCACGTCGGACCCGTGGAGGCGGTATCCGCCCCTGTTGACGGGGGCGGATACCGTGCCCGGTGCCTTGTTTGTGGGAAGCTGGGGCCGCCGAGCGGGGACCGCGTGGCCGCCCGACGGGCACTGCGGCGGAGGCCGCGTGGCGGGTCTTGAACACCGGCGTGTCGGGAGCCCTGCCGACCGGAAGCATAGTCATTCCGGGCGGTCGACCGCGGTGCGCGGAACACGTAACTTCTCGAAGCTGCTATGTCCGATAGTTGGACCCTTACCCGGCTCACGAAAAAGCCTCCGGTGGACAGGGGGCGGTGTTGCGGCGCCCGACGGCTCAGTAGCATGCGTGCGGAAACACGCCCCCGGTGCGCGGCCCGACGATCCCGTCTATCTGGATGTGGTTGGATGCCCGGACGATCCCGACGGCGGCCTCCGTTACCGGGCTGAATATGCCGTCCCCTCCAGGTCAAACCAGTAACCAATGGTTCAGTGTGTACTGCGAGGCCTCCGCGGTGGCGTTCTGCGAACCGTAAGCTACGGTGGGCGGGCAGACCTTGTCCCGCGCCTCGGACTGCTCCGGCTGCGCCACCGCCGAGAGCGCCAGCACCTTCAGGGCCGCGAACGCGGCCACAAGGAAGTTGCGCCTCATCTACACCACTCCTTTCCTTTGAGGGCGGGCCGCGGGCGCGAAAAAGCCGGGGCCACCGAAGGCCCCGGTCCGATGGCGGTGGTCCGGGTGGCTTTAGAAGCCGCCGTTGACCTGGTTCTGCGTGATGTCGAGGCTCTGGTACACGTAGGCCCCGGCGAAGCTGCCGTCGCCGCCGCCGTCGAAGACGATCGCCTGGGCGGAAGCCGGGGAGGCTGCGGTGAGCATCAACGCCGCCACCGTCCCGGCTTCTGGGAGCTTTAGTGCTCGCGTCGGGTACCCTAGGTTGGGTCTCATTGCTCACCGACCCCGCTTTTTCTGGTGTCCTGGTACCGATGCGACCGGTCCACGTCACGTTCGCGGCCTCGTTCTGTGTGAGTTGCGTGGTATGGGGATGGGTGGTTTTTGTAGCGGGGCCTCATAACTTCATGCGCACGAAGCCCTAGAGGTTGACCTATCCGACACGTGCAATCTTCGCACTTCGGTACCTGCTCGTCGACGCGTACGCAAGGAACGCGCGACCGCGCGTCCGGTGCCAGCGTTCGGGTCGCTGCGCCACAAAGGGACGCCCACCGAAGCCCCCACACGGGCGCCGCAGAAATCTACGCGGCGCCAACCAGGGTAGCCCGAAAACACGCGCCAGGCCTTGCCCGCGGTTATCGTCAGACGGCGAAGTCTGCGAGCGGGTCGTCGGCGCCGAGGACCGTCTGCAATAAAGCGTCCGCGATCCGTGGGTCGAACTGGACGCCCGCGTTGCGCCGGATCTCTGCTAGAGCGGACTTGGCGAGCATGGGACGCGCGTAGGGCCGCTCTCGGGTCATGGAGTCGAAGGCGTCTGCCACGCAGACCACCCGCGCCAGGATCGGTATCTCGTCGGCGCGCAGGCCGTCCGGGTATCCCAGGCCGTCGAACCGCTCGTGGTGGTGCCTGACCGCCGGCACCACGGGGGCAAGCTCCGGGAACGGGGAGAGTATCTCCGCTCCGAGACTGGGATGTTGCTTTACTACGGCGTACTCCTCGTCGCTCAGGTTACCCGGTTTGTTCAGGATGTGATCCGGAATGCCGATCTTGCCGACGTCGTGCAGCAGGGCCCCAATCTGAAGGATGCCGAGCTGCTCCCCGGGGAGCGACAAGGCGCGGCCGATATGCCAGGCGACTCGGGAAACTCTGGCCGAATGGGCGGAAAGGTAAGGGTCGCGCGTCGCCATGGCCTTCACCAGGGCCCGAACATACGGTGCATTAGCATCCGGCGCCGTTGAACCGGAAGGTTCCGCGGCATCGGCGATCTTCCCCTCCTCGGCCCGCGCCCGCTCCAGGGCGTGGAATGCCGCCCCCACAACCTCCTCTGGGCTCTGGCCCCGAGCCTCGTTCCAGACGAAGCCGACCGCCGGCTGCGCAACGGCGCCTTCGGAAACGTTCGCTTCCTCTTTGAGGATCTGCCCAAGGGCGTGCGCCTTGCTGGCGACCCCGGTTTGCCCCGTGCCTTCCACCAAAACGATCAGTGTCTTCTCGTCGTAACGGAAGGCGCGCTGTCCTGCGTCCCCCAGCCTTTTCCCGATCCGGTGAACCCGGGCGTCGTTCGCGCCGGTTTTGCGGGCGCGAAGGTCGGCAACCAGGGCGCCCGGCGCGCCACCAGAGGACAAATCCGCCTTCAGGGCGCGCAAGAGCGACATCGCATTCGGCAGTCCCGAGGTAAGGTCCAGTCCACCCCCGGCGTCTGGGCGGCGCGCCAGCGCGGGCAGCGCAGCGGCGGCGAGCTTCAACAGGGCGCGCTCTTCCTCCTCGCCGACGCGGCCTCCCCCGACGATTATGGCCCCCCACCTCTCCTGGTCCGGCGGGCCGACGGGCACCGCTACGAGACCCTCCATACCGTGGATGGCCTCCTCCTGGCGTACAATCTCTCCCTCGCGGCAGCTCCAGAGCAAGAGGCGCTGTACGGAAGGGTGCCACCAACTGGGGCAGGCATCGAACCCTTCCGCCATCACCGTGCGGTGCATGTTGCCCCTCAGCGCGGCGACGTGCGCGTATGACCCACCGGTAACCATGCGGGCCGCCTCCGCGACCACGCCCAGCGCCGACTCGACGCTTAAGGCGCCGAGGGCCGGCCCGAGAACCCGGACCAACCCGTAGGCGTTCTCCGCGTTGTCCCTCTCAAGCGATGCCACGCCCTCGGCCTTCTCGGTACGCTCCCTCACTCCGCGCGCTTTGAGCCCGAGGTAGAGTGCCACCACGCAGAACAGCAAGAGTACGCCAGCGTTGAAGGCGATCGGCGGCGAGCCCAGCACCCCCCACCCGCCGACGAGGAGTGCGGCAAGCAGGTACCCTCCGATCAGCGCCGCGGCCGCGCCGATGGCCGCTGTCGGGACGCGGGTGCTGCCCCTTGCCCGGACCGCGAACCCCGCCACGGAGAGCGCCGCC
>CAXTDD010000168.1:0-6132 GCA_964242955.1 uncultured Rubrobacteraceae bacterium
CCGCGGACCCGTCCGGGCGTCAGACTGTCAGCATCCGGCGATGCGGTCGAGCCACTCTCGCAGCAGGGCCCGCTCGTGGGCGCTCAGGGCGGAGGTTTGCGGCAGCACGGCGCGCAGGGAGATCGCGGCGCTTACCGGGCCGGGCGTAGCCGGGGCGGGGCCGTCGGTGGTGATCGCGGCGATGACGGCCTCGCGGGCCGTGTCAGACAGCGCCGGGTCGCGTTCTTCGGGCTCGACGCCGATCAGGGTGAGGGTAACGCCAGATCCGGCGGCGTGAATCATCTGCGCGGCACGCTCTTCCCCGACGCGCAAACGTCCGGCCTCGGCGACGCGCCGTACCAGCCCGCGCAGTATCTCCGTAGCCTCCAGCGCCGCGGTGGACCCGGTCCCGGGCACGGGATCCCCGTACATGAGCGTGTAAAAAGCCGGGTTGGCGAGGCCGAACTCGACGTGCAGGTCCCACCCCCGGCGCAGGTCCTCCACCGGGTCCTCTTCGCGCCCCCGCGCCGTCTTGTCGCGAAGATACGCCGAGAAACCGAAGCTCGCCACCTCATCCAGCAGCCCCTGCATGTCGCCGAACTGGCGGTAGATCGTCGGCGCCTGCACCCCGGCCGCCGCGGCGACCGCCCGCGTGGACACCGCCCCCCGGCCTCCTTTGGCCAAGAGCTCCGCCGCGGCCCGCACGATCCTGTCCCTGGTACTGGCCCTCTTGCTCGCCGTCGTTCCGTTTGTCCTGGTAACCGCCGTCTCACTCATGACACATACGATAACATAATTCTGTTATCTTTGGTTGTGTTATCAATGAATCGATGGTACGGTTATCTATGTTACCTATTCCGGCCACGGAGGGCTGGAGATTGGAGGCAGGAATGGACGCGCGGAACGGAGCGGCTGATAGGGTGGCCATCGTCACCGGCGGCAGCAGGGGCCTCGGTAAGAGCATGGTGCAGAGCATCGCCGGGCGGGGTACTGATGTGCTCTTCACGTACCAGAGCAACAGTGCCGCCGCCGACGAACTGGTGGCCGAGGTGGAAGGGATGGGCCGCCGCGCCGCCTCACTGCGGCTCGACGTGGGCGACGCCGGCACGTTCGACGCCTTCGTCGAGCAGGTGCGAGGTGTGCTGCAGGACTGGGATACCGACCGTTTCCAGTTCCTGGTCAACAACGCGGGCATAGGCGTCTATGCCGCCATCACCGACACCACCGAGGAGCAGTTCGACAGCCTCATGGACATCCACGTCAAGGGTCCATTCTTCCTGACCCAGAAGCTGCTGCCGCTGATGGCCGACGGCGGGCGCATCGTGAACGTGTCCACCGGCCTGGCGCGCTTTGCCCTGCCGGGGCACGGGGCGTACGCTTTGGCCAAGGGCGCTGTTGAGGTGATGACGAGGTATCTGGCGCTCGAGCTCGGTCCGCGTCATATCGCCGCGAACACCATCGCGCCGGGGGCCATCGAGACGGACTTCTCGGGCGGCGTGGTGCGCGACAACCCGGACATGAACGAGATGGTCGCCTCCGACACGGCGCTGGGTCGCGCCGGGCTGCCGGATGACATCGGCGGGGTTGTGGCGTCGCTGCTGTCGCCCGAGATGGGCTGGGTAAACGCGCAGCGCATCGAGGCTTCGGGCGGTCAGCATCTGTAGGGCCGTACAGCCATTCGGCCAAGGTAGAGGGGCCGCGTCAAGGGATCATGTGGCCCCCTTCCAGTTCCGGGCGGCACCAGGCCGGCCCGATCCGTACCAGTAATCACAGCACCAACAACACGAGGAGACAGCACCATGGCCGACACCCACGCCCGGGCCGTCCGGTTCGACCGATACGGCAACCGCGACGTACTGTACCTCGCAGATATCCCGATGCCGGAGCCTGCGGCCGGGGAGGTGGTCGTCGCGGTGCGTGCGGCGGGTATCAACCCCGGTGAGGCGGGCATCCGCTCCGGCGCGATGCACGACTGGTTCCCGGCGACGTTCCCGTCCGGCCAGGGCAGCGACCTCGCCGGTATCGTCATCGCGGTCGGTCACGATGTCGACGGGTTCGCGGTCGGCGACGAGGTGATGGGCTGGTCGTGGTCACGGTCCAGTCACGCCACCCACGCGGCCGTACCCGTCGGGCAACTGATCCACAAACCACCGCAGCTGAGCTGGGAGGTGGCCGGTTCACTGTACATCGCCGGCAGCACCGCGTACGCGGCCGTCCACGCTGTTGACCCCCGGCCCGGCGAGACGGTCGTCGTATCCGCGGCGGCCGGCGGCGTCGGCACGCTCATCGTGCAGTTGCTCGCCCGCCGTGGCGTGCGGGTGCTCGGCATCGCCTCCTCGGCCAACGCGGACTGGCTGGCCGCGCACGGGGCCGTCCCGGTGACCTACGACGGGGACGATCTCGCCGGGCGACTCCAGGCAGCGGCGGGGCCGGATGGCATCGACGCGTTCATCGACCTGTTCGGGCCGCAGTACCTCGACCTCGCCGTCGAACTCGGCGTACCCCCGGACCGGATCGAGACGATCATATTATCGTTCGGTCGGGCGATGGAGCTTGGCGCGAAGACCGACGGTAGCGTAAAAGCGTCAACGCCGGGGATCCTCACGGAGTTGGGCGACCTGGCCGCCACCGGAGTGCTCGAGGTGCCGGTCGCGGCAGCCCACCCGCTGGACCGCGTCGCCGACGCGTTCACCGAGCTGGAACGGCGGCACACCCGGGGCAAGATCGTGCTCATCCCGTGACCAGCACGGGTCGGCCGCCGATCGTCAACCCGACAGCCGAATCGTCGCGAGCATCGCTGTCGATCGGTCCGGCTTCGAGGCGTTCGCCTGCGCCACCGGTCCCGGCCGATTTCACGGATGGCGGAAGTCGTCATCGCCAGCCGCCTTTTTCTGCTCTCTCAAGCGATCCACCCTGGAGGTATTCATGATCGTCGTCACCACTCCCACCGGCCAGATCGGCCGCCAGGTCCTCGACAAGGTCCTCGACGGCGGCGAGCCGGTTCGCGTGATCGCGCGCGACCCCTCCCGTCTCGCCCCGGAAGTGCGCGAGCGCGTCGAGATCGTAAAGGGGTCGCACGACGACATCGACGTCGTCACCGACCGCGTGTTCTGGCTGGTGCCCCCGAACCCCCACGCCGAGAGCGCCAAGGACTACTACCTGGACTTCACCCGACCGGAGTACGACGCGGACGCCTGGCTCCGCGGGCTGCCCGTCATGGACTTGTTCGGCTGTCTCGTCTTCCAGATCATCGGCCAGCAGCTCTCGGTCAAGGCGACGCGGGCCATCCTGGAGCGGCTCACCAGTAAGTTCGACGGGCGCATGCCCAGCGCCAAGGAAGCCTCCGAGCTCGACGAGCAGGCCCTTCGCGACATCGGCTTTTCGTGGAGAAAGGCGAGAACCGTGCTCGACCTCGCGGCGCGCTTCGCGGACGGGCGACTCTCCGAGAAGCGGCTGAGTGCCCTGCCGGACGACCGCGTCATCGAGGAGCTGACCCAGATCACCGGGATCGGCCCCTGGACCGTCCACGGCGCCCTCCTCATCGCCCTACGCCGGGCGGACGTGGTGCCAACGGGCGACATCATGCTCGCCAACACCATGAAGACGTACTACGACCTCGACCACGTCCCGACCGAAGAGGAAATCAGCGACATCGCCGTAGCCTGGCACCCTTACGGAAGCCTCGGTGTAAACCTGCTTTTCGCGGCGGCCGAGCTCGACTAGGTAAGAACATCCTGCCGACGCCGGTCAGAAATCCGGGGGCGTGTTGACGTAGACGATCTCCGCCGCCTCGTCCTCCGTCCACCAGCGATGCGGGATGGTCGACGGGAAGTAGAGCACGTCCCCGGCCCGGACCCGGTAAGTATCCTCATCCTTGAGCTCGACGAAGATCGAACCCTTCAGCACGTACATGAACTCCTCCCCCCGATGGGAGTAGAACCCGTCGCTCCCGGCGTGGGGAGGGACGATGTAGAGCGTCGGGTCCATGAGGCGCCCGCCGGCGGCCATCTCGGAGATCTTAACGCCGTTGGGCATCTCCGCCACCCTCCTGTCATCCGGCCGGAGGAGCCTGGAACCCTCCCGCAACCCGGCGCCGAGCAGCGCCCTAATGCTCGTGCCGTGGAACTTCGCTATCGAACTCAACGAGGCGACGGAGGCGCCGGTCTCCCCGTTCTCCAGCATCGAAAGGAAGGACCGGGAGAGGCCCGTGGCTTCCGACACTTCTTGTAGCGTTTTCCGCTTGCGCGTGCGCAGGGACAGAAGCCTCCTTCCGAGATCCTTGCGCGAGGCTTGCTCGCCCGTGGACGTCTCGGCGGGGCCGATCTCCCGCCGGATGGCGGCGGTGTTCAGGCCGTGGACGGATCTGAGCTCCCGGATCCTCCTCAGCTTCCGAACGTCCTCCTCGCGGTAATATCTGGTCCCCCCCTTGCTGCGTACCGGACGCACCAACCCCTCGTTACCCCATAGACGCAAGGTCTGCGGCGACACCCCGACCATCCTGGCCGCCTCCCCGATGCGGACCAGCGGCGCCCCGTCGCTCGCGTCACCCATACCCCGATTCTACCGTCCAGTTCCAATGCCCCGAAGCTTGCGTCGCTCCGGGTACACGCTGGCCGTCATCCAGAGTGTTCCTGGGAGGGCGGCGCGCGGTCCGCTCACCGGGCGGTCCAGCCGCCGTCCACGAGCAGGGTGTGGCCTGTGACCATCCCGGCCGCGGGGCTCGCCAGGTAGACGACCGCGGCGGCGACGTCTTCCACCTGGCCGACCCGGCCCATCGGGATGCGGGAGAGGATGCGTTCGCGCCAGACGGGGTCTTCGAGGGTGGAGCGGGTGAGCTCGGTCGCTATGAAAGTCGGGGCGACGACATTGGCGGTAATGTCGTGCTCCGCGAGCTCCAGGGCGAGCACTTTGGTCATGAGGTGGGCCCCGCCCTTGCTGGAGCAGTACGCGGCGCGCTCCTCTATCCCGACCTCGCCCGCCTGGGAGCCGACCGTGACGATCCTGCCCCCATCCCCGCGTCCGACCATGTGCCGCGCGGCGGCCTGCGAGGCGAAGAAGGCGCCCTTGAGGTTCGTGCCCATCACCGCGTCCCAGCTCGCCTCGTCTACGTCGAAGACGCCCTGCGGCACGTTCACGCCGGCGTTGTTCACCAGCACGTCTATGCGTCCCAGTTCCTCGACCACCCGGTCCACGCCGGCCCGGATCGAGGAAACGTCCGTGACGTCCATCGTTATGGAGGGCGTTCCAAATTTCTCCGAGATCTCCCGGGCCGATCCTTTGTCCCGGCTCGTGCCGGCGACGGTCGCCCCGGCCTCTTTCAAGGCTTCGGCTATGCCTGCCCCGAGGCCCCGGCCTGCCCCCGTCACGAGGGCGACCTTGCCGTCCAGCCTGAAGGCCTCCCGGTTCACGAGGGGGGCCGTTTTTCCCTGAGGGCGGAGACGGCGGCGGAGGCCGCGGCGGCCATGAGGCGGACATCCGAGGAGACGTTGACGAAGTTGAAGCCCTTGTCGATCACGCGCGCGGCGTACTCCGTCGAGCCGGTGAAGATACCCGCGGCCAGGCCTTTCTCCCGCGCGGAACCGACGATCCTGTCCATGGCCTCGACTAGCTCCGGCTCCTCGCGGTCCATGCCGGGCCCGAAGCCGAGGCTCTGGCCCAGGTCGGAGGGGCCGACGAAGACGGCGTCGAGGCCGGGAACGGCGAGGATGCCTTCCAGGTCTTCGAGGGCGGCCCGCGTCTCGATCATCGCCATCGTAACTACGGTCTCGTTGGCATTGGCCGCGTAGTCCGGGCCGCCGTAGAGGTTGGCGCGGAACGGGCCGTAGCTCCGGTAGCCGTCGGGCGGGTAGCGGCAGGCGCCGACGAACGCCTCAGCGTCTTTTCTACCGTCGATCATGGGGCAGATGATCCCGTAACATCCGGCGTCGAGCAACTTCATAATGGTGCCCGGATCGTTCCAGTTCACCCGCGCGAACGGTACGGTCTCCGTGGTCGAGATGGCCTGGAGCATCGGAATGACGCCGCCGGGGTCGGGCGGTCCGTGCTGCAGGTCTATGGTCAGGCTGTCGTAGCCGGCGTGGGCCATCACCTCGCCCGAGAACGAGCTCGGCACGTGCAGCCAGCCGTTCAGGACGACCCCGCCCTCACCCCAGA
>CAXTDD010000169.1:0-6097 GCA_964242955.1 uncultured Rubrobacteraceae bacterium
CCCTGCACGAGCACGTTGTCGTCCTCGCTCGTCTCCGCGTCCGAGCGGTTGACCTCCTCCTCGTTCCCGACGATCGTCTCGTTGAAGAACTCGTAGGTGCCCGACTCCGTGCCGGGTCCGTAGAGGCTGATCTCCTCGTCAGGCCACTCCGGGTTCACCTGGCTCCACTGCGTGATCTGGTCCTCGGCCGCCGGTTCCCATAACGTCTTGAGCTGCTCGCTGGTCACGTCGGTCGCGAAGTCGTTCTGGCTGTTGACGACGACCGAGATGCCGTCGAAGGCGACCGGGATCTCGATGTACTCCACCCCGTTCTCCTCGCACACCGGCACCTCTTCGGCCACGTCTATCGGCCTGGAAGCGTCCGAGATCTGCGTGTCGCCTTGGCAGAACGCCTCGAAGCCATCGCTGGTACCGGCTCCACCGACGCTGATGCGCGCGTCCGGGTTCTCCTCCCGGAACAACTCCGCCGCCGCCTGCGTTATGGGCTGAACCGTGCTCGATCCCTCGACGGCGATCTCGCCGGATACCTGTCCCCCACCGCCACCGTTTCCGCCACCATTAGGGCCGCCGCAAGCGGCAACCGTAAGCGACAGCGCTAGCACCGACGCCACCCCCACGACGAACCTCGCACGCAAGATCTTACTCAACCCGCATCCTCCCTACGCTACGACTACCAAAGACGTCTAGTCGGCTTCCAAGGCAGGATGATATGGGATCACGCCCCCGGTTTAGTTGCAGTTATGTAAACTCCAGGCTAAATCGAAGTTAAATAGCTTGTCAGCATTTCAGCCGGTCATCCGGTCAGCAAACGGGCCACGCCGCGCCACTTTTTTGGGCCGATAAGCGTTCGAAAGAACTACCTCAAGAGCCTCATCGAGATCCCCCAACCACGAGGATCCGTCAAAAAGCTGGCAAGCTGACATGCTGACTAGCTGAAGTGCTCTACTCCCACTCGATGGTGCTGGGTGGCTTGCTGGTGATGTCCAGCGCCACCCGGTTCACCCTCGCCACCTCGTTGATGATGCGGTTGCTTATCCTCTCCAGCAGGTCGTGTGGCAGGCGGGCCCAGTCCGCGGTCATGGCGTCATTGGCCCAGCGAAGCGAAGGGATGTATATTCTGTCCGTACACGCGCTTACGTACAAGAAGGAAGACGGATGAGAACGCAGAGGATAGAGGTCAGGCTGGAGCCGGAGACGAGGGAGAAGCTGGAGGAGGTGGCCGCGGCGAGGGGCGTCACGGTCTCTGAGTTGGTGCGGTCCCTGATCGAGCGCTCCTACGAGGAGGAGGTGTCGGGAAGGCGGCTTGCGGCGGCCGGGAGGCTCGGCGCGATGGAGGTCGAGGACGTTCCTGATACCGGCGTGCTGAAGCGCCAGTTCGGGGAGGCGCACGCCGCCCCCGACGCCTGATGCCCCGCCTCTTTCTGGATGCCAATGTTCCCACCTACGCGGCCGGCCGGAGTCATCCTCTTAAAGAACCTTGCAAGGAGGTTCTCTTCCTGGCAGCGCGCCACCCCGACGCTTTCTTCACGAACGCCGAGGTCTTGCAGGAGATGCTGCACCGTTACCTGGCCCTCAGGCGTTTTCAGGACGGTAGGCAGGTGGTAGAAGACTTCGCCCGCGTCATGGAGGGCTCGGTGGAGGGGGTGCTGGCCGAGGACGTGCTTCTAGCCTGTCGGTTGGCGGAGCGTTACGCGGTCGGGCCCGGTTCGGGCCTTGCGGCGCGTGACCTGTTGCACGCCGCCGTGATGCTGAGGGTTGGATCGACCAGAATCGTTACGGCAGATAAGGACTTCGACGGGCTCGCGGAGGCGGGGATCGAACGCCTCGACCCCGGGCGGATCGACGACTGGCGCGGCACGGTAGCGGACCAGTCTCTGTAGGCGCGAGGGACCGGATCGGCGGACAAGACGCTCCGGCGGAGCGTCTCTACGAGATCGGTATCATTCCCATTCTATGGTGCCGGGGGGCTTGCTCGTGATGTCCAGCGCCACCCGGTTGACGCCGGGGACCTCGTTGATGATGCGGTTGCTTATCTTTTCGAGCAGGTCGTAGGGCAGGCGGGCCCAGTCGGCGGTCATCGCGTCGTCGGAGGTGACGGCCCGGATCACGACGGGGTAGGCGTAGGTCCTGGCGTCGCCCATGACGCCGACGGAGTGGATGGCGGGGAGGACGGCGAAGCTCTGCCAGAGGTCGCGGTAGAGGCCGGCCGACCGGATCTCCTCCTGCAACACGGCGTCGGCCCGCCGCAATATCTCTAGTCGCTCCGCCGTCACGTCCCCTATGACCCTTATGGCGAGCCCTGGTCCGGGGAACGGCTGGCGCCATACCAGGCGCTCCGGCATCCCGAGCTCGGCCGCCACGACGCGCACCTCGTCCTTGAAGAGGTTGCGCAGCGGCTCGACGAGATCCAGGTCCATCACTTCGGGCAGGCCGCCGACGTTGTGGTGGCTCTTTATGCGCGCGGCGTCGCGGGTGCCGCTCTCTATGACGTCGGAGTAGAGCGTGCCCTGGACGAGGAAGGTGGCGTCTTCTATGCCCCTCGCCTCCTCCTCGAAGGTGCGGATGAACTCCTCGCCGATGATCTTGCGCTTCGCCTCCGGGTCGGTCACGCCCGCCAGCTTGTCCAGGAAACGGCCCTTGGAATCTACGTGTACGAGGGGAACGTCCGAGTTCTCCCCGAAGGCCTCGACGACCTGCTCGGCCTCGTTCTGGCGAAGCAGACCGTGGTCCACGAAGACACACGTCAGGTTGTCTCCGATGGCCCTGTGAACGAGCATCGCCGCCGTCGAGGAGTCCACCCCGCCGGAGAGGCCGCAGATCGCCTTACGGTCGCCGACCTGGGCCCGGATCCTCTCGACGGCGTCGGTGATGATGTTTACCGGCGTCCAGTCGGGTTTGCAGTCGCACGCCTCGAAGAGGAAGTTTTTGAGGATCTCCATCCCGTACTCCGTGTGCCTGACCTCGGGGTGGAACTGGACGCCGAAGCGTCCCGCTCCGGGTTCCTCGAAGGCGATGATCGGGACCGAGGGCGTCTCGGCCGTGACGTCGAAGCCTTCGGGGACGGCGAGGACGGCGTCGCCGTGGCTCGTCCAGGCCTTCTGCTCGTCGGGCGTGCCGGCGAAGAGGCCCTCGTGGTCGGTGACGATCAGGTCCGAGCGTCCGTACTCCCGGATCTGGACCGCGCCGACCTCCCCACCCAGCGAGAGCGCCATGTGCTGCATCCCGTAGCAGATGCCGAGCATGGGCGTATCCAGGTCGAAGAGGGCGTCTTCGACCCGCGGGGCGCCCTCGCCGTAGACGGAGTTCGGCCCGCCGGAGAGGATTATCCCTTCCGGCTCCTTGGCCCTTATCTCCTCGACAGGGGTGTCGTAGGGGATCATCTCCGAGAACACGCGGCACTCGCGGACGCGCCGGGCTATGAGCTGGGAGTATTGGCCGCCGAAATCGAGGACGAGGATCATACCAGGGTCACCAAGCTTTCTCCTGCTACTGGTCCCAAAAAAACTCGCCCTCGCTCCCATTGGCGGCGACGAAGGCGTAGCACACGCCGCCCCCGAAGTTGATCTCGAACGGCACGAAGTCGTCCATCTGCAACAACAGCAACTTCGACGTCCCCTCGAAGTCGAAGTTGGCGTAGTCCTGCACGAAGTACGGGGTGCCCCCGATCTTCTTCCAACCCCACTCCAGGAGCTTGTCGCGGAAGGCGAACTCCCTCTCCAGGTCCCAGTGGCTCCGCTCCCCGCTGTAGGGGGGCGCGGGCGGATCCTCGCCGGGCGTCAACCGTACGGCGTACTCGACGGCCACCGCCACGGCCACCGTCCTGTCGAAGGACAGGCTGTCGGCCGGACGGTCGACCGCCTTGTACAGCGAAGGGCCGGACGACAGAGGCCGCGTCTCCACCAGGCACGTGCCGTCCGGTTGGATCACGACCGCGTTCTCTCCGGACTCTTTCTCCCAGATCGGCAGGTCCACCCCGCGATCCACGACGTGCAAGAGGGTCGTCCCGTCGGCGCGATGCTCCTCCGTCACACGATAGTCATTCGAGATAAAGACGTACGCCATCCCCCCGGACGGCCCATCGAGCGCTTCGAGGTCCAGGGGGATCTGGCAAACGAACTGCATCTGCTCGCCCGTCGTGCGGCTCAAGGGCCACCGGGGCTCGGAGACCCACACCGGCTGTCCCCCGAACTTGACCACGGGCTCGGTGATCGGCGAATCGACCTCCACGAACTCTACGCCGTACTTCTTGACCAAGCTACTTGCCCATCCCGACGCCCTGGGAGCGCTGCTCGATCTTGCCCTCCGTAGCGAGGGACGGCGCGAACATGACCTCGGCCTTCTGGAACTCCTTGATGTTCTGGTAGCCGGTGGTCGCCATGCTCATCTTGAGCGCGCCCATCAGGTTGAGGGTCCCGTCGTTCTCGCGGGCGGGCCCCACCAGGATCTCCTCCAGCGAACCGCTCACGGTGGTCTGGATGCGCGTCCCCCGCGGCAGCGTCGGGTGGAAGGTCGCCATGCCCCAACTGTAGCCGCGGCCCGGCGCCTCTTCGGCCTTGGCGAACGCGCTGCCGAGCATGACGGCGTCGGCGCCGCAGGTTATGGCCTTGGCGATCTCACCCCCCGTGCGCATCCCGCCGTCGGCGATGACGTTGACGTACTCGCCGGTCTCGAGGTAGTGGCGCATCCGGGCCGCGGCGGCGTCGGAGACGGCGGTCGCCTGGGGCACCCCTACCCCGATCACGCCGCGCGTCGTGCAGATCCTGCCGGGGCCGACGCCGACGAGGACGCCTATGGCCCCCGTCCGCATCAAATGCAGCGCCGTCGAGTAGCTGGCGCATCCGCCGACTATGACGGGCACGTTCAGGGACGGCACGAACTCCATCAGGTTCAGCGGCTCGACGGTCCTGGAGACGTGCTCGGCGGAGACGACCGTCCCCTGGATGACCAGCACGTCGAGGCCTGCCTCTATGGCGGCCCTGTGGTAGCGCTCGACCCTCTGGGGTGTGAGGGAGGCGGCGGCTATGACGCCGCGGTCCTTTATCTCCTGGACGCGGCGGAAGATGAGCTCTTCCTTTATCGGCTCGGAGTAGAGTTCCTGCATGACGCGCGTGGCCTTGTGCTCCGGCAGGCTCGCTATCTCCTCGAAGACCGGACCAGGGTCCTCGTAGCGCGTCTGGAGGCCTTCGAGGTTGAGGACGGCGAGGCCGCCCAGGTCCCCGATCATGCCCGCCGTGGCGGGGTCGACCGCCGCGTCGAGCGCGGAGGCCAAACACGGCAGGTCTAGTCGCAAATCGCCCAGGGACCAGGAGATGTCTATGTCCTCCGGGTCGCGGGTCCTGCGGCTGGGTACTATGGCGATCTCGTCCAGACCGTAGGCCCGGCGGGCCGTCTTTCCACGCCCGATCTCAATATCCATAAGGCCAGTGCTCCTTTCGGCTCTCCACGAGCAGGCACAACAAAGCCCACGGGAGAGATTCCCCGTGGGCTCCTTTAGTCTTTTCCGCTAACCGCTGCAAATCCAGCCTATGCTACAACGCGACCGGCACGGCGGTCAAGCAGCGAACCGGGCTTTTAGAACAGCGGTATGAACCCCAGAAGGCCCAATATCACTACCACGATGATGACCACCACGATGATGGTCACCAGGTTGTTACCGCCCAAAGTACCTCCCCGGGTACCCGCCCTTTGAGCGGGCAGGTATTAGAGTAGCCGCGAAAGTAGCAGTATGGCCACGATCACCAGAATTATCACGACAAGTATGGGTATAAGCCCGCCCCGCATATCCTCACCTCCCCTATCGAAACCTTCTCTTAACCGAAAACGTACGGCAACACGAGCACGACCAGAAGGCCGACCGTCAGAGCGACGATCATTATGCCGAGTCCCCTGCCTATCCTTTCCTCCCCTCTGACGCCTGCCCCATTGCCGACTAGCGGCAATATATACCCTTTGGGACCCCGGCGAAACTCCGATGGTTACGAAAAAGCGGCGCCCCCGGAGGGACGCCGCCTGAAAGTTCCCGTTTAGGGGAACCTTACATCATGCCGCCCATGCCGCCGGCGGGCATGGCGGGCGCGTCCTCCTCGGGCTCGGCCAC
>CAXTDD010000170.1:0-1762 GCA_964242955.1 uncultured Rubrobacteraceae bacterium
TGCCCGCTCTACACCGCGCGTCAGAAAGTCCTCGAAGGCGACGCGCCGGACAGGGTTCTCGAAGAGGGACGGGTCGAAGCGGTTGTCTTGCGTCCTGATCCGGATCAGGGACGGCGGGGCGAACGGGTCGCGTTGAACCTTGTCCACAAAGAGGGTGAAGTTATCAAACTCGAAGGAGCCGGAGAGGTCTTTGTACGCGCCGTAGCCCTTGCGGTCTATGCGGTCGAGCGTGGATCGGAGCTTGTTCACGTCATCCCCGGCGGTAGATGTCCCTTCGATGGGCGATGCTGAGGATCTCGACGAGGCGTCGATCGTCGTCTATCGCGTAGACGATTCGGTAGTCTCCCAAGCGAACCCGCCATTCTTCCCGGCGTTTAAGCCTTGTGCAGCCCGGAGGCCGTGGGTTGTCCGCGAGGACCAGGATCGCGGCGTCCGCCCGATCTTGGACTTCCGAAGGTAGCTTCTCCATACGCTTGTTGACCTTCCGCGGTATGGAGATCCGGTAGCTCACCGCTCGGCGGCCCGTTCCCTTGCCCTGTCCTGTCGAGCCTGCTCGTAAGGGATGAACTCGTCTTCGCCGCGCGCGACGGCGGCCCGCACCTCATCCACCGCCCGAGCATCCTCCGCGTCTTCCAACTCCTCTACCATCCGCTCGTACTCTTCCACGGGAAGTATGACGCTGACGCGCTTGCCATTCTCGTCCACTATGTACCGGGCGTCCATGATTTCACCTCCCTCCGTGTTTATCGAGGTTTATCGAGGATTCTTTAGTCCAGGCCCATCCTGGACCAGGCGTCGCGTAGGGTGGCGTGGGCCACTTTGCCGGCCCTCTCGGCGCCGGTCTCCAGGAGCTCGTCGAGCTCTTTCGGGTCGTCGAGCAGTTCCAGCGCGCGTTCGCGGATGGGGGAGAGCGTCTCGACGACGACCTCGCCGAGGTCTCTCTTGAGGTCGCCGTAGCCTTTGCCTTCGTACCGGGCCTCGATCTCGGGGACGGGGCGGCCGGTGGCGGCGGCGTAGATGTCGAGGAGGTTGGTGATGGCCGGTTTGTCCGGGGAGGCGGCGATCTCAGAGCCCGAGTCGGTCTTGGCGCGCCGGATCTTGCGCCGCACCGTGTCCGGGTCGTCGAGGATCGCCACGTAGCTGCCGGGCACGGCGGAGCTCTTGCTCATCTTGGAGGTGGGATCGTCGAGAGCCATGACCCGCGCCCCGCTCTTCGGGATAAAGATCTCCGGCACCACGAACGTCCCGCCGTAGAGGTTGTTGAACCGGCGCGCGAGCGTGCGCATGAGCTCCAGGTGCTGGCGCTGGTCCTCCCCGACGGGGACCAGGTGCGCGTTGTAGAGGAGAACGTCCGCGGCCTGAAGGACGGGGTAGGCGAAGAGCCCGCCGCTCGCCGAGTCGGCGCCGCCCTTCTGGGCCTTGTCCTTGAACTGCGTCATGCGCGAGAGCTCCCCAACCTTCGCTATGCAGTTCAGGAGCCAGGCGAGCTCGGCGTGCTCGGAGACGCGGCTCTGGCGGAAGACCACGGACTTCTCCGGATCGATGCCCGCGGCCAAGTAGATGGCCGCCGCCTCCCGGATCTTCTGCCGGAGCACCTTCGGGTCCTGCGGCACGGTGAGCACGTGCAGGTCCACCACGCAGAAATAGTTCTCGTAGTCGTCCTGGATCTCAACCCAGTTCTTCAACGCCCCGAGATAGTTGCCGATGGTCAGGTTGCCGCTCGGCTGTATCCCGCTGAATACTCTCTGTCTCTCTTGCATAG
>CAXTDD010000170.1:1862-6069 GCA_964242955.1 uncultured Rubrobacteraceae bacterium
TGCTGACAAGCTCTTACTCGTCGCGGGCGAAGAGGGTGACGGCGCCCTGGCGTACGGGCCTTACGTCGAGGCGGTCCACGTTGACGTGCGGGGGCAGGGTGACGACCCAGCGCACGCACTCGGCCACGTCGTCGGGGGTGAGGGGTGTGATCCCGCGGTACGGCGCCTCGGCCTTCTCCTCGTCGCCTTCGAAGCGCACGAGGCCGAACTCGGTGCGCACCGCCCCCGGCATGACCTCCGTTACCCGCACGTCCTCGCCCAAGAGCTCCAACCTCAGGCTGCCGAAGACGGCGTGGGCCCCGAACTTGGCCGCGGCGTAGCCGGCGCCTTTGGCGTAGGTCTCCGTCCCCGCCGCCGAGCCGATGATGACCACGTGGCCGCTTCCGGAGCGGCGGACCTGGGGCAGGAGCGCCTTCGTCATCATCGCCAGCCCGAGCACGTTCACCTCGTACATCCAGCGCCAGCGGTCCTCGTGCATCTCCTCTATCGGCTCCAGGCCCTTTGCCCCGCCCGCGTTGTTGACGAGCACCGAGACGCCCCCGAGCTCCTTGGTCCAGGAGGCGAACTCTTCCACCGAACCGGCGTCTGTCACGTCCAGCTCTCTGGCGTGGCCCCCGACCTCTTCGGCCAGGGCCTGGATGCGGTCCGTCCGCCGGGCGCCGAGGGCGACCTGGAAGCCGCCCTTCGCCAGCGCCCGCGCCGTCGCCGCCCCGATCCCGGACGAAGCCCCGGTAACTACCACCAGCCTGGTCTCGGACATCCGATCCCTCCCCGTAGGTAACCGACCCTGGGCGCAATTCTATACGGGTCGGGACGGGCCGGCCGGTGTATGCTTGCGGCCTGCGACGGAGAGGAGCGTACGGGTGGGATACGGAGAAAACCCCAAGGTCGGTGGTGCGGGTGCCTGATCTCGTCCTCGGTCCCCTGCTGCGCTACGCCGGCGCGTCCGAGGCCACGGTCTGGGTCGAGACAGACGCGCCGTGCGAGGTCACGATATCCACGGGCGACGGGGCGACGGCCGGCCGGTCGCGCACGTTCGGCGTGGCCGGGCACCACTACGCCCTGGTCCACGTACCGGGCCTGGCGCCCGGGAAGACCCACGAGTACGAGGTGGAGCTGGACCGGGAGAAGCGGTGGCCCGAGCCCGGCTCGCCGTTCCCCCCGAGCCGCATCCGTACCCTGGGGGAAGGGGAGACCGTGAAGCTCGTCTTCGGATCGTGCCGCATCTCCGCCCCCCACGAGCCGCCTTACACGCTGGATTCTTCGGAAGACGCCAGGGGCCTCGGCGTGGACGCCATGTACGCGACGGCGATGAGGCTGCGCGACGAGCCGGCCGGAGAGCTGCCGCACGCGTTGGTGTTGTTGGGGGATCAGATCTACGCGCACAAGCCCCCCTTGGACACCCTGGACTTTATCCGCTCCCGGCGCGACGTGAACGACGCCCCCGGCGAGGTCGTAGCAAGCTTCGAGGAGTACGCCCGCATCTACCGCGACGCCTGGGGTGACCCCGCGATCCGCTGGCTCCTCTCCACCGTCCCGTCGGCCATGATCTTCGACGACCACGAGATAGGCGACGACTGGAACGTCTCCGCCGCCTGGGTCGAGGAGATACGCCAGAGGCCGTACTGGAACGACCAGATAGCGGGCGGCCACGTGTCGTACCTGATCTACCAGCACCTCGGCAACCTCTCCCCCGAAGAACTGGAAAACAACGACCTGTACGGCGAGATCCTGGCCGCAGACGACGCCTGGCTCCTCCTGCGGGACGCCGCCCTCAGCGCGCACCGCGACTCCACGGTGGCGCGCTGGAGCTACGGCCGCGACATCGGCAACGTCCGCCTGCTCGCGATCGACTCCAGGGGCGGAAGGGTGCTGGAGGAGGGCAACCGCTCGATGGTAGACGCCGAAGAATGGTCCTGGATAGAAGAGAAAGCCACCGGCGGCTTCGACCACCTCCTCCTCTGCACCTCGCTCCCCCTGATGCTCGGACCGGGTATGCACCACCTCCAGGCGTGGAACGAGAGGCTCTGCGCCGGCGCGTGGGGCAAGCGGGTCGCGGGGTGGGCCGAGAACTTCCGCCGCTCCCAGGACCTCGACCACTGGGCCTCTTTCCACGACTCATTCGGCAAGATGGTCCATATGATCCGGTCCGTAGCCGCCGGAGAACGCGGCGATCCGCCATCGACCGTCCTCGTCCTCTCCGGCGACGTCCACCACGGCTACCTGGCCGAAGCAGAGTTCCCGTACACGAAGACCGTCAGCCGCGTCTACCAGGCCGTCTGCTCACCTCTCCGCAACGCCCTCCCCGGCAAGAAGTCCCGCCTCCAGTCCTCAGCCTGGAACGCCGCCGCCGCCCTCGCCGGACGCCTGCTCTCCCGCCTGGCCGGCGTGAGAGAAGAGTCCCTCACCTGGCACCTCACCCACGACGCCCCCTTCTTCGAGAACCAGGTGGCTACAATCGAGCTCGACGGCCCGGACGCCACTATCTCCTTCGAGAAGGCCGTCCTGGACACCACGAAAGAGCCGGAACTGGAAGGACTGTACCGGCGACGTCTGACGTAGTGTTCTTCGTGCCTGTTGTGCCGGAAATGGGCACACGTTAGGATGCCGGCATGACCTGACGCAACACCGTCCGGCGCGCGCGTCCTCCCCCGGTGCGGTCCAGGCTACGCTCCTGACCGTCCTGGAGAAAGGAAACCATCGTGCGCGTGCAACCCTACGAGCCGGCCCATCTGCTCCCTTTGCTCGACCTCGTCAACCTGCACCTCGGCGCCGTTGTGCCGGGATGGGCGCTTACCAAAGCATTCCTGGCCGAGCACCTGGAACGGAACACCGGCGAGTTCATCACCGACCCCTGGGTCACGGAGAGGACGACGCTCTGCGCCACGGAGGGGCACAGGATGCTCGCGGCGGCCCACCTGTTGCGCTACGGCTCCGAAGTAGGCGAACACCTGCGGGACGTCGGCGAGATCGACTGGTTCGTCTTCTTGCCGGACCACGAAGATGCCGCGGCCGAGGTACTGTCCCACGTTCGCGAGAAGTTCAAGGCCTGGGGCGTGACGCGCCGACAGGCATACGGCGCCGGCCTCCCGAAGCAGCCGCTGCTGGGAATCCCCGAGACGTGGCCGCACGTGGCCGCAGCACTCGCCGTCGCCGGATACCAACCCGTCCACAAAGAGCACCGCGGGTCTCTCTACGGCGGGCGGCTCGACGGCGTGCTCACGCTTGGAGAACCGCCCGTAGCCGGAATGAGCGTTCGCCGGACGGTAGGACGCTTCGGGGTGCGGTTCTCGGCGCTGCTCGGCGAGAGAGAGTTGGGCCGGTGCGAGTGCGTCACGGACCTCGACCGCGGCGGGAAGCTGCCGGCCCTGGACGGCTGGACCGAACTCTCCGAAGCGTACGTCGCGGAAGAGTGGCGAAACAGAGGCATCGGCTCGTGGCTCGTACAGTCGGTCACGGAGTGGCTGAGGCTCTGCCGCCGCGACCGTATCATCCTGGTCGTTGACGAGGACGACGAAGCCGCCGGCGCCGGCCGCTTCTACCGCCGCTTCGGCTGGAGCATGCTCACCAGGGAGACGCGCTCCTGGACGTAGAGAACGGCCCGTAGTGGATCTACGAAGGACCTAGCATCCACGGAAACTTCTCAGCGAGGCCAAAAAGCTGACCGGCTGACAAGCTGAAATGCTGACCAGCTCGGTTCGCCCCGCGAACCGCTACCTCCGCGCCAGGTACACGCCGCTCAGCAGCACGGCGGCGCCGACAAGGACCGAAGCCCCGATCCCCTCGCCCAGAAGCAGCACGCCGGCCGAGACGCCCACGAGCGTCATGAGGTACTGGTAGACGAGCACCCGGTTGGCCCCGACGCGCGAGATGCCGCCCTGCCAGGCGGCGAAGCCGTAGGCCGAAACGCAGAGCGTGGAGTACGCCACGGCAGCCCACACCCCGCCGCTCACGTCACCCCAATCGGCCCCGATCGCGCCCGGTATCCCGAGCGGCAGCAGAGCCACGCCCCCGAAGAGTACCGAGTAGGCGCCGACCGCCAGCGGCGAGAGACCGCCGTTGCCGGTGGGATCATCGTCGTTGCCGCGCAGCAGGGGGAGCGAGAGCACCGCATAAGTACCCCAGCAAGCTGCGGCGGCCATGATCAGGACGTCCCCCGCCCCGCTCGCGCCGCCCGAACCCGCCCCGGAACTCCCGGCGCCGACCC
>CAXTDD010000171.1:0-4414 GCA_964242955.1 uncultured Rubrobacteraceae bacterium
TCCCAGGATACCGGGAATCGAAGACCTCTACCTGGCGGGGGACTGGGTGGGTCCCGAGGGCTTCCTGGTGGACGCGAGCACGGCGAGCGCGCGGTGGGCGGCCGAACTCGTCTTAGAGGACGGCGCGGCCAGGCGGAGCGCGGTAGCCTCCGGAGCAACGCTCTAGCCGTCGGTCGCAGCGATTGGAGGCGCGAATGTCGATGTTGACGCGAGACATCTCCGGAACCCTACAAGCACACGACTGCGATGTTTCGGTCGGCCTTCCCCGACCTACACCAGGAGATCGAGGACGTTGTGGCTGCGGGAGGCACGGTTGCGGTGCGCGTCATCATGACGGCAACGCACCGCGGGTCGTTCCTGGGCGTGGCGCCGACCGGCAGGCGGGTGTGGTGCGAGGGCATGGACTTCTTCCGCTTCCGGGAAGGCAAGGTGGCGGAACACTGGACCGCCACGGACGACCTGGGTTTGATGCAGCAGCTTGGCGTCGTCTCGTCCTCGAAGCCCTGGTCTCGCCCGTTGCCGGAGCGAGGGTTCCGTTGTATCGCGATCTGGATGCGCCAGTGGGAACCGCTGATGCCCAGGAGCGGCGTGGTTCATTGTGAGACGGGACGTCGGTAATACAGCGGCTTCAAGGAGGAACGAAGTGTCGGCAGAGAACGTGGAAGCGGTGCGCCGCCTCTTCCGGGCGGCATAAGCGCGGGACCTCGTAGGCGTCGGCGCGGCCAACGATTCCGAGGTCGTGATCCACGAGGCGGACTCGCTGCCCTACGGCGGCGTTCACTGCGGGCCGGAAGGCGCGAGGCGGCACGCGTACGGGTTCTGGCGCACCTGGAGGTTTTTGCAGTCGTCTGAGGAGAGAGAGCTCGATGCTACGTTTCTGGATGGTGGCGACCGCGTCGTCGCCCTCTTCCGGCACAGGGCCCGCTCGGCGGACGGAGAGAAGGTAGACCTTCCCGTGGTGGGCGTCTACGACGTGCGCCGCGGCAGGGTGATCGAAGCGAGAATGTTCCACTTCGATACCGCCGGGATCTCGCGGTTTCTGGAGCAAGCTTCCTACACCACATGACCGGACGCGCCGCTTGCCATGCCATCACAATGGGGTCCCGCAAGGCGGTGGGGACGCGAAGTGCGAGAAGACGCTCGATGGAAGGGGAACGTGAAAGAAGGAATAGAGCAGACCAGATACACCTACGGTGAGGGCGATTCGGAAGCCAATCGTCTAGCCCTCGTGGCCGGACTCTTCGAGGGGACTTCCAGGTCTCTTCTCTCCGACGCCGTCGGCTTCCGCCCGCGCCTCGCGCTCGACCTCGGCTGCGGCGTCGGCCACACCACACGCCTTCTGGCCGAAGAGTTACGGCCCGACCGGGTAGTCGGCGTCGAGCGTTCGGCCAACTTCCTCTCGAAAGCCCGTGTCGCGGCGTCGGAGGGGATCTCGTTCGTCCGGCACGATGTCACGCGGATGCCCCTGCCCCACGGCGGGGAGGCGGACCTGATCTACGCCCGCCTGCTGCTCTCCCATCTGCGCGACCCGGAAAAGGTGGCAAAGGATTGGCTCGCGCAGCTCGCGCCTGGGGGGCTGCTCCTGCTCGACGAGGTGGAGCGGATCGAGACGGGGCAGCCGGTGTTTCGGGAGTATCTGAGCATACTGGCCGGGATGATGGCCCATCACGGCCAGGAGCTCTACGTGGGTTCGCGCCTGGAGGCTACCACCGAGGGACCGGAGCGACGCATCAGCCGCCTCACCCCGGCGAGCCCGGCGACGGCCCACGTCGCCGGGATGTTCTCGATCAACCTGGCGAACTGGCGCGAGAACCGGTTCGTCCGGGCCAATCATCCGGCCGCAGAGCTGGACCGCCTGGCGGGGGGTCTCTCAGGGCTAACCGAGTCGCGGGACACCGGAGAGATCCGCTGGGGGATGCGGCAGATCGCCGTGAAGAGGGCCCGGCCGGCGTGACAGGAGCCCCAACGTCAAGTCCGGAGACAGAGGGTGTCTTGCCGACGGTGCAAGTGCGCGGTGTGCGCCGTCGGCCCGAGCGAGATGGGGATGTTGCGCGTCCTCGGGCACCGGGGGACGCGCGAGACCCTCATCGCCGTCCTGAGCCGGTTGCACTTCGGGTCCGACGGCTTCGCGATCGTGGCGGACGCAGAGGGGAAAAGGGGACGCCACTCCTGCTCCCTGTGGGGCCGCGGGGAGGCGCACGCGACGGGAGTGGTGGCCGCCCTGGTTGCCAAGAGGCTCAACACCTCGTCTCCCCTGGATCACAGCGTGTTCCGCGTCGAGCAACTCTTCGACCCGCGGGAGATCTTCGCGTACGCCGGGAGGCACGGCGTCTCCTTCGACCCGGACCGCGTGTCTTGAGGACCATCTCGCGCATCCACGCCGTGCGCTTCCGCGGGAGCCTGGACCGGGTGGCCGGAAATGCAAGCGGTTGCCTTTGCGGACGCTTGGCGGCGCGATGCCTCAAGGTGTCCTCCCGAGGATGTCACGGATGCGGGGTCACGAAACGTCTTCGGGGCAGAAGGTGCAATACGGCGCCGGTATCAGAGACGGGGTGAGGCAGGGTGATTCACGGTACTTCGGGTGAGCGTCCGCCGGACGCGGTCCGCGTCTTCGACGAGCACCGAGGCTTTCTGGTCTCGGTGGCCTACCGGGTCCTCGGCAGTGTCACCGACGCCGAGGACGTAGTCCAGGAGGCGTGGCTGCGCTGGTCGGACGTGGACCATGCGCGGGTCGTCGACCCCCGCGCCTTCCTGGTGCGCGTCACCACCCGCCTCGCCATAGACCGGCTGCGCCGCGTCAAGGCCAGGCGGGAGTCTTACGTCGGTCCCTGGCTGCCGGAGCCCGTTCTCACCGGACGGGATCTCTCCGAGGACGCGGCGATGGCCGAGTCGGTCTCGATGGCGATGCTAGTAGTCTTGGAGACTCTCTCTCCGCTGGAGCGGGCGGTGTTCGTCCTGAGAGAAGCGTTCGGGATGCCGCACGCCGAGATCGCCGAAGTCCTGGGGCGCAGAGAGGACGCGGTGAGGCAGCTCGCGAGGCGCGCCCGCGACCACGTGCGCGATCGCCGGACCCGCTTCGACGCCGACGAGCAGGAACAGCAGCGGGTGACCGAGCGCTTTCTCGAAGCGACCGCGGGCGGGAATCTTGAAGGACTGATGGCGGTTCTCTCGCCCGGGGTGACGCTCGTGGCGGACGGCGGGGGCAAGGCGCTCTCTCCCCGGCGCCCCGTCCTGGGGGCGGAGAAGGTGGCCCGCTTTCTGGTCGCCATCGTGGGCGAGGAGCAGACGGCCCGTTTCTTGCGGTCGGTCGGGCTGGAATCCTCCGGCGTGGTGCGCGTCCACCTGGCACCCGTCAACGGCGAGACCGGCGTCGTGATCACCGCCGGGGGTGTGCCGATCTCGGCGCTCGTCCTGGAGGTGGCGGACGGCCTGGTGCACACCATCCGCATGGTGGCGAACCCCGAGAAGCTTGCCGGCCTCCGGGGCATCGAGACGTCCCGATGACGGGACCTAGAGAGCGGGAGGAGATCTACCGACCGGGAGGAAGAGCAAGATGACGGGCACGTTGGACCCCGGCTTGCGCAAACAACTCGAATACTCGTGATCGGACGACCCTCCTCCCGCCGCTCCTCTTCGACCGCGCGCCCCGGGTCGTCGGAACCGATCTCTTGGACGGCGGTGCTGACCTCGTTCCTGGCGGCATTCTCGCTCTTAGCATGCTCTCCGGAAGAAGTCCATCGGCCGGACAAGAACGGGAACCCCGGAGAAGGCATCCGCGCGGTCGGCGGGGGGCCTTTTCCCCGTGGCCGCGCGGCGGAAGCCGTGCCCGTCGCCAGGACGGAAGGCCGTGTGTCCGTTGAGAGGGCCGTGCTGAGCTCCGCGGGGGACACCGACCTGATACAGGCGAGGGTCGAGTATGGGGGCTCGTGGGTCTGGCCGCGGTGCTCGCTCGTGGAGGGACCGGACGCGGAGGCCGTGCGCGAGACGGTCGACAACAGGGAGCCGCCCAGGTCCGAGGGGTTCACTAGAGTGGTGTGGGAGGAGAGTGTCTGGGACGACCACGAGAGCCCGTGGGCCGACCGGAGCACGATCGAGAAGTCGCTTCTGGACGGCGGGGTCGTGCTTTGGACCTTCCACGAGGACCCGAAACCGGACGGCGAGGCGGCCGACCCGAGGCGGACGCCGTTCTTCGTGCGCTGCGCCGGGGGAGACCTCCCGAACGTCGTGCAGGACGCCGCCCACGTCGTGGGGACCCCCGGGGCGGTCCCTTAGCCGTGCCGTCGCCTCGGGGGGGTTCGGGCGAAGGTCGCGGCCGCCGCGGGGCGACGGTGCCGCCCCGGCGCGCGCTCCTGGTGTTCGACGGGCGCGGCGGCTTCTGCCCCGGGTGCGGTGGCCTGCTCGAGAGGGTGGACAG
>CAXTDD010000171.1:4424-6063 GCA_964242955.1 uncultured Rubrobacteraceae bacterium
CCGCCGCCCCGGTCACCGATGTCGACCAGCGCCTGCTGCACCGGGTGCGTTCGCCTGATCGAGAGGTTGGACAGGGAGCGGCGCATTGCCGCGATGCCCTACCAGAAGCCGGGAGTGCCCGCCTCCGTCGGCCTGACCGCAGACGCGTGCAGTAAGAGTAAGGTCGCTTGGGCGGTGACGCCGGAGGGGCGCTGTTACAGGGGTGCCGAGGCGGTCAACCTCGTCGTGGCGGTGGCCCTCGGCACGAACCTCCCCTACGCGTTCTACCGTTTGCCTCTGGTCAGGCACGCGCAAGACCGCGCGTATGACTGGATCGCCGCCAACCGTCACCGACTTCCAGGAGACGAGCCGCACTGCTCGCAACACCCGGGGGAGTGCGCTTGAGCGACCGAGAAAGCACGATACGTAATGGTTGGAAAAAGTATCGAATGCCCACACCCGCCCGACCGGCGTCGTCAGCCCTTTATGGGCCACGTTCCGCTTGCAAAGGCGGAGTCGGGCTCGCGGCGAAAAAGCATTACTCCGCCCGGCATCGTCATCCGCCTGGTCGATGCCGGGTCGCGGCACTGGTGTGAGACTCGGGATGCGATACCGACGGAAAGCGGGAGGTAGGCGGATGGGCAAGACGGGAAGGGCCATGCGGACGCGTTCTTGGCTTGCGTGCTGCTGACGGTCGTGGCAACGCCCGCCCGGTACGGGAACCCGGTCGCAGCCACCCGACACGGGTCCACGGCGTGACCGGGAGCGAACGACACGAGCAGATTGTAAGGCGCCGGGATCTCGGTCCAATCGGCGCCCAAAGACGGCGAGAGAACCTCGCACATCTTGACTTACATACATACACGTATGTATAATATTGCCGCACAGATCCGCGATGAGGAGGCGTCGAATGAAGAACTCGTTGACTCGGCAGGTGCGCGGGGTCGGGGTGACCGATTCCATCGCCGTCGCCCGTCGGTACGACTACGCCGACGCCTTCGAGCTCGACCTGCCCGCGCCGGACCCGTACCCGCCCGAAACCTGGGTCCGGGCGGGGTTGAATGCGACCCCCGGGTGGGTGGATCGGGTCGTGGGCCTGCTGGGGTTCGGCGAGGCGCCCGCGGCGTCGGCGGACCACGTGAGCGGCTTTCGAGTCGTCGAGTCCGGTCCCGAGGTAATCCACCTGGAGACGTCCCTGCCGTTGATGCACGTCGCCTTGGTGGGGCGCAGGGTCGGGCCGAGTGGCAGGAGGCTCACGACCGTCGTCCGCTACGAGCGGCCGGTGCTTGCCCGGCTCGTCTTCGCGATCGTTAGCATCGGTCATCGGTGGGCGGTGCCGCGGGTCCTCACGGCCAAGGTTTCGGCGGGCCGATCGGGGCGGGGATGAGGACACCGGATGTGCGCCGCGGGGCAGATGGGGGTGCGATCGGGCCGGATCGCCGGGGCGATCGCCTCGGCCGTCCCACGCAGGCCGACCGCAGCGCGCGCACGCGCAACGCGTTGCTCGAGTCGGCCGCGCGGGGGCTTTCCCGCTACGGCTACGGCAACCTTGTGCTCGAGCGGGTGGCGGGCGACGCCGGCTACACCCGTGGGGCGCTGTACCACCAGTTCGAGGACAAAGAGGACCTGACGTTGGCGGCGCTGGAATGGGTCCTCGAGA
>CAXTDD010000172.1:0-6057 GCA_964242955.1 uncultured Rubrobacteraceae bacterium
TAACGCCGCAACGCTCCTAACCAGCACCCATCACGCAGGATCGTAGGGGCGCTTCACGAAGCGCCCCTACGGGCTCGTCTGGGTGTGGGGTCTGCGGACGGGCATGGCTTTTCAGACGCGGAGGTCGGTAGGTTCCCTGATCCCGGCCACGTTCGATGCCGCGCGTAAGCCCTTCGATCTACCGGGTGGGGGCTCTCTTACCGGCGGGCGGCGAAGCGGGTGAGGATCTCGCGCGGGTCCCGCGCGGCCACCCTTGCGGCCACCAGGAGCTTTCTCGGCCGCGAGGTGTCCGCGCGTTCGGCGTACACGTCGTAATCGTGCGCCTCTATGTTGTCCAGTATCCCCGCGTAGAGTTCACGGGCCACCATGACCGGCCATCGCCGGCCCTCCGGTATGTACTTCATCCCCTCGTCCGCGAAGGCGTAGAGCCGTCGCGCGCGGTCGATCTGGAAGCGCATTAGTGCTATGAACCGTTCGTCCACGGCGCCGGATGCCAGGTCTTTTTCCCCGTACCCGAAGCGTTTGAGGTCTTCGAGCGGCAAGTAGATTCGGCCCCGGCGCCAGTCCTCGGCCACGTCGCGCAAAAAGTTGGAGAGCTGCATGGCGGTGCCCAGAGCCTCGGCGTGCGGATCGGCCATCGCGTCCGTGGCGCCGACCACCCGGCACATCATCAGGCCGACGACCGCGGCGCTGCCGTAGGTGTAGACCTCGAGGTCCCCGAACGTCTCGTAGCGGAAGACGCGGGTGTCCATCTTCATGCTCTCCATAAAGGCCGCTATGTGCTCGGGCCTGATGCCGCAGGCGCGCACCGTGTCGGCGTAGGCCCGCAGCACGGGGTTGGCGACCGGCTCGCCGGCCACGGCCGCCATCGTCTCCCGCTCGAACGCCTCCAGGCCGTCGAGCTGCTCTTGCAAGTTCGTGGCGCCGGGGTTGTCCACGATCTCGTCGGCGTAGCGCATGAAGGCGTAGAGGGCGTGCACCCGCGGCCTGACGCCCGGCGGGAAGAACCGGGTCGAGAAGTAGTAGGTCCTGCTGTGGGCCTTCTGGATGAGCCGGCACAACTCGTAGCTCTCGGCGAGCGAGAGCCCGCCGTCGAGCTTCACGCCGCTCGCGGGGTCTAGCCTCACGCCCCGACCTCGCGCCCGATGCGCTCGGCCGCGAGCCTGGCGCCGATGGTGACGAGCGGTACGCCCGTCCCAGGGCGGGTGCTCGCCCCGACGAAGTACATGCCTTCGATGCTGCGGGAGACCATCGGCGGGCGGAAGTACCCGACCTGCATGATGCCGTGCCCGATCCCGAACGCCGCCCCCTCCTCAAGATTGTAGTCGTCCCGCCAGTCGTAAGGCGTCTTCACCTCCTCGTAGACGACCTTGCTCCGGTCCAGCCCGCAACGCCGCTCCAGCATCCCGTAGACCTTCTCCTTGAAAGCAGGCCCCTCCCGCTCCCAGTCCACGTTCGGCCCGAGGTGCGGCACCGGCACGAGCACGAACAGGGCCTCCTTGCCCTCGGGCGCCATGCCAGGTTCGGTCTTGGACGGGACGACCGCGTAGAAAGACGGGTCTTCCGGCAGCCGGCCGTCGCGGAAGATCGCCTCGAAGTTCTCCCTGTACTCGGGGGAGAGGTAGAAGTTGTGGTGGAGCATCTCGTCCAACTTGCCGTCCACCCCGAGGTAGAGCATGAACGCCGACGCCGTGTACTTGAGCTTCTCGCGCTTGCGCAGCTTGAAGTCCGAGTCGGCCGCGCCCCCGAGCAGCTCGCGGTAGGCGTAGGGGAGGTCGGCGTTGGCAAGGACGGCGTCGGCCCAGACCTCCCGGCCTTCGACCCTCACGCCCCGGGCGCGGCCCTTCGTCACCACGACGCTCTCGACCGGGCTGCTCAGGTGGAATTTTACGCCGAGCTCCATCGCCAGCTTCTCCATCGCCATGACGAGGGCGTACATGCCGCCCTCGGGGAACCAGAGGCCGTCCTCGGCGATCTCGGTGTACGGCAACAGCGCGTAGACGGCGGGCGCCGAAAAGGGGGAGAGGCCCAGGTACATCGTCTGGAGGCTGAAGGCCTGGCGCAGTTTATCCGTCTTGAAGAACTTCGAGACCTGGCGGTAGTAGTTGTTCACGGCCTTCGTCTTCAGGAGCAGCCGCAGGTTCCTGACGCCGAAGAAGTCTTTGGCCTTGTCGAAGTCCCGCTCGACGAACTCGCTGCGGCCCAGGCGGTACTTGTGGCAGGCGTCTTCGAGGAAGCGGTAGAAGCGCGGGGTAACGCCCGGCTCGATTCGCTCGAGCTCCTTGATCATCTCGGGCAGCGAGCGCCGCGTCGTGAGCGTGTCCCCATCCCCGAACGTCACCCTGTAGTCCCCGTCCAGCGGGATGAGCCTTACGTAGTCGTCGAGGTCCCGGCCCGCGAAGGAGAAGAGCTCGCGGTAGGTATCCGTCATGAGCAGGAGGGAGGGGCCCGTATCGAAGGAGAAGCCTTCGGCTTCCAGGCGGCCCATCCTGCCGCCAACCTGGCCGTTCTTCTCGAAGACCTCGACCTCGAAGCCGGTGGCGGCCAGCCGGATCGCCGCCGCCAGCCCGCCCATGCCGGCCCCCACAACCGCAACCCGTCTCTTCGGCCTAACCGCAGACGCCGCCAGAGCGCCACCGTCCTTCTCTAAAAGTACATCCGAAAGTATACGTCCCCGATGCTAACAGCGTCGGCCCAGGACCCGGGTAAAGGAGGTTACATGGGGATCGGAAGCACTGTCGGGGGCATCCCGGAAAGTGGGCCGCGGGGTCCCTCCCGTGGCGACCTGCCACACCGTCCGACCTTATACCCGCCGGGTCTGGAGCTCCGCCTCGTACCCGGCCCGGTCGAAGACGAACGGCCCGAGCCGGTCTTGGCGCCGGTCCTTCCGGTACGGATGCTTGGAATCCTTCCAGATCACCCGGTCTTCGGTCGCCGTTATCCTGACCTGCAAGGGCCAGCAGCCCACGACGCCGCAGACGCAACCGAGGACGGAGATCCTGCCCCCCCAATCGTCGTAACACCCTTCGGGGAAGCCCAGAAAACGCCGCGAGGGTAGGAAGACCGCCTCGGCCGGCAGCCCGATGTAATTACCGGCGAGGCGAGGTTTGCCCTCGCGCGCGGCGGAAGGAAACTCGGCCTCCCTCGCCAGGTCCACGAGGTTTCGGTCGTTGATAAAGATGCTCACCGCGTCTACGGGGCCCCACGCCGGAGTATCGGTTCTCTCGATCCTGAAGCGGATAGCGTCCATCGGGAAATCCCTACGTCATCTTACTCGTATCCGACGGCCTCGACGATGGCCTTTCTCGCCGCCGAGCGGGCGGGGAGCAGGCCGGCGAAGACGCCGATGAAGAGCCCGGAGAGGAGGGCCGCGACGGCGGGCAGCGTCGGGTAGTAGAACTCGATCTCGAACCCCCCGGCGCCCGATCCCCGCACGAAGAGGTAGCCGAGCAGCGAGCCGAGGACGACGCCTACGAGGCATCCTATAAGGCTGATGACCACGCCCTCGTCGATGATGAGGCGCCCTATCTGCAACCTCGTAGTCCCGATGGCCCTCAAGATGCCGATCTCCCGCGTCCTCTCGAAGACGCTCATGGACAACGTGTTCACCACCCCGAAGGCCGAGACCGCCACAGAGACCCCCATGATCGCGTAGAAGAACACGTACTGGCGGTTGAAGTCGCCCTCGATGCGCGCCTTCCACTCCGCGTTGGAGTACAGCGTGAACTGCGGGTAGTCCCGCAGAACGCCCCCGATCTCCCGCGACAGCGCCTCCCGGTCCGAACCCCGCTCGGCCTTTATGGCGAGGAACTCGCTCTCCGTCTCGTTGAAGTCGCGGGCGACTACACTTTCGGAGAGGTAGACCCCCGAACCGCCCCCGATCAGGTCGTTCTCCAACACGCCCTCGACGGGATACTTCTTCTCCCCCTTCGGACCCGGAAGCTCGATCTTATCTCCCACCTTGAGCTCCCGGCTCTCCGCGAGCTGCTTGCCGATCAAGGCGCCACCCTCATCCAACCTGTCGAAAGCGTTTTGAGATGTTCCCGAGCCGGGGACGAAGTCGGTGCGGAAGATACCGGGGTAGTTCTCGTCCACCCCGAAGACGATGTCGATCTTTTCACCGCTGCGGCGGAAGGTCGAGACGATGCTGGTCGTGCTCTCGACGCCCCCTATGGCTCCGACCTTTTCGGGCAGGTCCGCGTCGAAGCCGGCGTCGGAGGTTTGTTGGGTGGGTTGGACGACGTAGTCGCTGCCCAATGAGCCGTCGAGGTAGTCCCGGATCGAGCCGAGCAAACTCCCGCCGAGCGCCGAGAACGCCACCACGAGCGAGATGCCGACCATGAGCGCCGACGCGGTGAGCGCCGTCCGCCCCCGGTTCCTGGTCGCGTTCGCCGCCGCCATCCTCCCCTCGACCCCGAACAGGAGCCGCAGGATCGGGGAGAAGAGTGCGGCGAGCGGCCTGACGAGGACGGGGATGAGCAGCGAGACGCCCAGAAAAGCCATGATGACGCCCGCTATCCCCGAGGCGTAGATTAGGCCGTCGAGGCTGGCCGAGAGGTTCCTGGCGAGGTAGTAGATCCAGGGCACCCCGACACCCGTGAGGATCAGGCCGAGAATCGGCCCCAACACCGACGCCTTGCGCCGGCCCCCGCCGCCGGCCCTGGAACGCATGGCCTCCACCGGGCTCACCCGGCCGGCCCGCAAGGCGGGGTAGAGGGCGGCAACGACCGTGACGGCGATGCCGACGCAGATGGCGGAGACGAGGGCGAAGGGGGAGAGGATGAGGGTTGTGATCTCGAACAGGTAAGCCCGCCCGAAGAGGTAGACGCGCCCCTTCGCCATCCCGTACCCGAAGAGTACGCCCACGACGGAGCCGAAGACGCCGAGCAGCGCCGCCTCGAGTACCACGGAGCGCGCGATCATGGCCCGCGTCGAGCCTAATGCCCTGAGCATCCCGAGCTCCCTGGTCCGCTCCAGCACGGTCATCGAGAGCGCGTTGAAGACCAGGAAAGCCCCGACGAAGAGCGCCGTACCGGCGAAGAAGAGCAGCGCGAGCCTGAAGCCCTGCAACTGCCCCGTGACCTCCCTGGTCCGCGTCTCCGACCTCTCGGCCTGCAAACCCTCCCCGAGATCTCTATCCAACCGTTCCTGCAACCCGGAGACCGGCACGCCTTCTGCGGCCTCCACCGCGATGCCGGAGATCTGGCCCGGCTTGTCGAACGTCTTCTGGACGAAGGGCAGCGGCGCCATCCCGAACGCGAGCCCGCCGAAAGACCCGCCCGGTATCCTGAGCAACCCCACTACCTCAGCCTCTTTCGGGCCGCCCGGGGTGCCGACCGTGACCTCGTCCCCGATCTTCAACCCCGCGCCCTCCGCGGCAGCGCCGTCGAGGGTGAGCTCGCGCCCGCTCCTCGGGAACCTCCCGTCCGTGAGCTCGAAGCCCGTGGCGAGCTCCGCGGACTCCGGCTCGACGCCGAAGAGGCGCATGCTCTGGACCTCGGGAAGCCCCGCCTCCGTCTTCCGGTCCAGGACGAGGGAGGACGAGGACGCGTACCGGGGCGCCGCCGATTCGACCCCATCGAAATCGCGAACCCGTTGGGCGGTCTTCTGGTCGAAGCCGCCGGACCCGCCGGCGGCGGTTACGGTGAGGTCGGCCGAGCCGTAGGCGCGGGAGAAGAGCTGCTGGAAGGTGCCGGACATCGTGTTCGAGAGCGTCAGGACCCCGAAGACGATCCCGACCCCCAGCACGATGCCGACGGCCGTGAGCAGCGTGCGCTGCACCCTGGCCCGCAGGTTGCGAAAGCTCAGGCCCGAGAAACGCCGGAGCTTCACGGGGCCACGACCCCCGGTCGTGCTAACCTACACGCGGCCGGAGTGGAAGCGTACGGGCGGGGAGGACGCGTGGACGAGCAAGGCGGGCCCGTCAGGGTCGGTTCGGAGAGGGAGAACAAGCACTCGCGACTGGGCATCGCGTCGTTCGTCCTCGCGATACTGGCGACCGTGTTACTCATAGCCGCCTTCATCGTCGGCGGCGTCTTTATTGGGCAGGCCCTGCAA
>CAXTDD010000173.1:0-6046 GCA_964242955.1 uncultured Rubrobacteraceae bacterium
GTGCATCCCGAACGTTTCGCCGCCCAGGTCTTCGACCAAGCCCAGATCCTTGAGCCGGTCGGTCGCGTCGCGGAACTCTGTGGTGGGTCGTGGCGGATCGCCGTCTGCCTCGGGAGCTTGGAGCGCCCAGGCCAGTAGGTCGCCGGGGAGCGACTCGCCGGGCGCGAGGCGCGCGGCCCGGGCGAGCAGCATCACGGCCAGTCCATCCGGCTCGACCCGGACATCGAGCCGCCGGTAGCTGACGGCGAAGGTGCGCCAGACGCTCAGGTCGTGCTTCGTGGGGGAGATCCCCCTGGCCTCCTTCAAGGAGGGGTGCTCCAAGAGCTCGGGCCGCTGAATGGCCGCCAGGTACTCGGTGGGCGTCACCTCGTGGCGGTATTGGTCGAGGTACCTGCCGGCGAGGTCCAGCGCCAACGGCAGGTTCCCGAGCACCGCCGCGATGGCGTTCAGCTTCGGTGAATCGGCGGGCAAATCCGGACGGTGCTTGCGAAGCAGCTCCACGCCGTCCATCTGGTCGAGCACGTCCAGCGGCAGGTCGGTCACGCCGAGCGAAAGATCCCAGCTGCTCCTGCGGCTCGTGACCAGCACCCGGCTACTGCCCGCCGCCGGCAGCCATTCGTCCAGCAAGCCTTCGTCCTCGCAGTTGTCGAAGACGAGCAGCCTCGGAAGCCCGCTCTGCCAGCCGGCCACCACCAAACGGACCTGCGCCTCCAGCGGGAGCGTGTGGAAATGGGGGTGCAGATCCATCGCGTCCGCGCCGCCGCACGAGGCGACCTGCGCGGGCACGCCGGCCGGGTCGGCGAAGTTCAGCCAGTAGACGCCGTGGAAGAACCGGCCGTAGCGGTGGACGAACTCGCACGCGAGCTGCGTCTTGCCCACGCCGCCGAGGCCGCCGCTGGCCGCCACCGTCACCTCGCCTATCGCGGCAGCGCCGCCGGTCTTGAGGCTGGCGGCGATCCCCTTGAGGTCCTCGTGCCTGCCCACAAAGTTCCGGTTCGGACGTAGCGGCATGACGGACCCTGGAGGTAACGCGGTCCGACCTTCGGGAACCTCCTCCAGGGGCAAAGCTTCGAGTTTCCTGCGCGCCTCCTCGAGCTCGTCCGCATCGGGCGGAGAAGGGCCGACCTCCGAATATCCGGGCCTCACGTCCCGGGACATCGCCGTGCGGTGCAAGCTGCGAACGGTGACCAGCAACCCCTCGTTGATTACGGGCTGGATCCGGCTGTTCTCCTTACTGGCCTCCGCCAAGAACTCTACCCACACTTTGTCGGCGAGTATCCGCATCGCGCTATCGAAGGGAACGGGGAAGGAATCGGGATGGTAGCCCAGAGCGGCGGACCGTCCGCGCAGGGCCTCCACCGGCACGGGCCCGGGTCTCAGCGTGATGTTCAGAAGCAGGCCGGCGGTTTCGTCGTCGGAGCACATCCCCCTGAGCATGGTCTCGGCGGTCTTCATCGCCTCGGGACCCGATGCATCACCAGACGCTATCCTGGCGTCCTTGACCTCGACGAGCAGGCTGGCGATGGCCCGCGTGTACACATCCCGCATGCCGCGTTCGATGGACGTGCCCAGGATGTCGCGTCTTACCCTCCGCGCCCCCGCCTTTACGACCTCCGGGCCCATAATCTCCGCGGCCTGCCGGGCGGCGTCCATCCATTCTGTCATCCTCTGCGACCCCCGCCGTCGGCCTTACCCAGGTACCTATGCAAGGTGGACCTGCCGACCCCGAGCATCTCGCAGATCTCCTCCACGGAGTGCTCGCCTTCGCTTTTCAGCCTCCGGGCCAGCCTTGCCCTGTTCTCGTCCAGTACCCTGGGCCTCCCGCCGCGGCGGCCCCGCGCCCTGGCCGACTCCAGCCCGGCAACCGTCCTCTCGCGGATTATCTCCCGCTCGAACTCCGCCAGCGCACCAAAGACGTTGAAGATCAGCCTCCCGCCGGCGGTCGTGGTGTTCAGCGACTCCTTTAGGCTCCTGAAGCCCACGCCACGCCCGTCGAGCTCCCGAGCCGGTCGAGCCGCGCCACCACCAGCATGTCGCCCTCCCGGCACCAGTCGAACGCCTCTCGCAGCGCGCCCCGCTCAGTCTCCCTGCTGGAAATCTTCTCCTCGAACACCCTCTCGCATCCGTCGGCAAGCAACGCGTTTCGCTGCGGTTCCAGACGTTGGTCCTTCCTCGACACCCGCGCATACCCGATCCGCATCCTGCCATTGTCCCGAAAACGTCTCGCATATCAAGTACCGGGATTCCTCAAACGGGATGGGATTTCGGGACTACCGCTCGAAGTTGCGGGACGGCTTATCAGGACGGATCCGCCTCGTCCCCTCATCGAGCGCGTTCTCTAAACGGGCCGCTGGCGTCCATTACTGCTTGCCGCAATCCTCAGCGTACATAATTCCCAGAGCGGTAACGCTACGCGTGAAATGTTGAACCGCTGACCGGCTCGGTTAGACTGCCGTCTCGTAAGTGCGCCCGAAGCGGTAGACCGTGGCTTCTTCGAAGGCGCGGCCGATAAGCTGCATCCCGACGGGCAGGCCGGAGGCCGTCGTTCCGCACGGCACGGAGAGGCTGGGCAGGCCGTTCATGTTGGTCGGGCCGGTGAGACGGGTGAGCGCCGCGTAGACGGCCTCTTCGTGGCCGGCTATGCTCGTCTGGCGCTGGCCGATCTCCGTCGCCGGAATCGGGGTGCTCGGGACGAGCAGGACGTCTACCTCTTCCAGGACGCGCTCGAACTCGCGCCGGGATTGCAGCTTTCTTTGCAGCGCCCCCGCGTAGCGGTACGCCTCCAGGTCCTTGCCGCGCAGCAGGCGCTCCAGGCCCTGGTCGTCGAACCTTTCGGGCTCGGTTTCGAGCCGCTCCTCGTGGACGGCGTAGGCCTCGGCGGCGAGCATCAGGCGTTGGGCGTGCAGCGTCTCCCAGACGGTTGGGATCGTCACCTCGCGGACTTCCGCCCCGAAGTGCCGGAACGCCTGGGTGGCGTCCCGGACCCTCTCCTCGACCTCCGGGTCCACGCGCTCGAAGTAGAAGTCCGTCGGGATGCCGACGACGGCGCCCCGGACGCCCGCGTCGAGGTCACGGGCGAAGTCTTCGTCGGGACGGTCGACGGAGTACGGGTCTTGCGGGTCGGGGCCGGCGAGGGCGTTCAGGATGATGGCGTTGTCTTCGACGGTGCGGGTGAGGGGGCCGACGTGGTCGAGGGTCCAGGCGAGGGGGAATACGCCGTTCTTGCTCACGCGGCCGAAGGTCGGCTTCATGCCGACGACGCCGCACAGGGCCGCGGGGATTCTTATGGATCCCCCGGTGTCCGAGCCGAGGGCGCCGTAGCAGAGGCCTGTCGCGACCGCCGCCCCTGAGCCTCCGCTGGAGCCGCCGGTGATCCTGGCGAGGTCGTGGGGATTCTTCGTCGGCCCGAAGAACGAACGGTCGCCGGTCGGACCGTAGGCGAACTCGTGCGTGTTGGTCTTGCCGACGAGCACGCAGCCGGCGTCTCTAAGCTTCTTCGCGACCGTGGCGTCCCCGTCGGGGACGAAGTCCCGAAAGAAGGCGGAGGCCATCGTGGTGCGGACGCCCTCCGTGTAGATGAGGTCTTTGATGGCGATAGGTACGCCGTGCAGCGGACCGCGGTGCTCGCCGGCCGAGATCTCTTCTTCCGCCCGCGCCGCGTCCTCCATCGCCCTCTCGCCCGTTACCGTTATAAACGCGTTCGTCTCATCCCCCTCGATCCGCCATAGCAGCGCCTTCGTAACCTCGACCGGCGAGACCTCGCGCGCCTGGAGGGCGCGGGCCAGGTCCGCCAGGGTGTTCGGCAGGTCTGCATTGAGGGACAAAAGGCTCTCCTTCCGGCGGTCGAGCCGAGTATCTCACAGTCGAATCTACGAAATCCGATCCCCTGATGCCTGAAGCCTCCTTTCCGGTATGATCCGCGCGTGATCTCGCGGGCCAGGAAAACGTTCGGTGGCTTCGACCGTCGTGTCTGGCTCTTGCTGTTCGCGATGGTCGTGTTCCGGTTCGGGCACGGGCTTTACTTTCCTTTCAGCTCGATCTACTTCCACAACGTCCTCGGCATCCCGCTCTCGGTGGTGGGCGTGGGCCTGGCGCTGTTCGCCGGCACGAGCGTCGTCTCGGGCCTGATCGCGGGCCCGCTGACGGACCGCTACGGCCGCAAGCCGATGATGGTCGCGGCGCTGGCCGGCAGCTCGACGAGCTTCTTCGGCTTCGCCCTGGTGGACGGCGTGTCCGGGTACCTGGCGGTCTCCGTGGCCCACGGGCTCATCGGCTGGTCGATGTTCGAGGCGGCCCGCAACGCGATGGTCGCCGACGTTACCCAACCCGGCGCCCGCTCCCGCGCCTACGGCCTGGTCCGGGTGGGCGGCAACGTCGGCTGGGCTTCGGGTCCGATGGTGGCCGGGCTGGTCTCGGCGGCGGCGGGAAGCTCCGCGGGCGTCTACCCGAAGCTCTTCGTCGGGACCTCGGTCCTCACGGCGCTCGTCGGCGTCGCCCTCGTCCTGACCGTCCGCGAATCGCTCCCCGCCCGCACGGAGACCACGACCGTAGCCGGCGGACGCGGACGCGGGCTGCGCGAGGCGTTCTCGGACGGGCCGTTCGTGGCACTGCTGGTGGCCGGGGTGCTGCTCTACTACGTCTTCACGCAGGACTGGCAGGCGTTGCCCGTCTACGCCAAGAACTTCGTCGGGGCGACGGACGGGCAGATAGGGCTGTTCCTCGGAGCGAACGGGCTCATGGTGATCCTGTTCCAGCTCCCCGTCTCCTACCTTATAGATCGCGGGTCCAGGGTCATAGCACTTCTGGCGGGCGCAGCTCTTTTCGCCCTCTCCTCCGCCACGCTGCTCCTCACCGAATCCTTTCTCGGCATCCTCGTGGCCTTCGTCCTCTTCTTCACCCTCGCGGAGATGGTCCTCGAGGTGGCAGGTGCCGCCCTGGCCGCCGAGCTCGCGCCCGTACGCCTGCGCGGCACCTACCTCGCCCTCTTCGGGTCCTGCTTCGGCGCCGCCTGCGGCGTCAGCCCCATCGTCGGCGGAGCACTCCTGCAGGCCGAACTGCCTGATGTGATCTGGACGATCCAGCTAGTAGCCGCCCTGCTGGCGGCCACAGCCCTACTCACACTCTCCGCCCTGCGCAAACGCGCGTTGTTGTAGCACGCCGCCCTACGGGCGCCTTTCAGCACGCTTCGGCTTCGCCTGCACTCTCAGCATTTCAGCGTTTCGCCGCGCAAAGCCCGACCGGGGTGCGCATGGCATGGCAGTTTGGGTATCGCAAAGGGTAACGCGTACAGACGACTCGCTGAAAGCCGCCCGTAGGGCGGCGTGCTGAGAGCGAAAGCCGAAGGCTGGAGCGTGCTGAAAGTGGAGGTGAAGCCGGAACGTGCTGACAAGCGTAGGCGACAGCCGGAGCGTGCTACTCCGCGCAGCGGAGTACCAGCAGCGCGAGGTCGTCGCGCGGGTATCCCTCCTGGAATTCCAGGACGGCGTTCTTGAGATTTCGGGCGAGGTTTGTCGCGGGTTCGCCGGTGTGGGATGCGAGGAACCGTCGCAGGCGTTCTTCGCCGAAGAAACCGCCGTCGGGGTCGCGGGCTTCGGTGACGCCGTCGGTGTAGAAGACAAGCGTATCCCCGGGCATGAGGCGCGTGTGGGCATCGGTGAGCTCCGCGTCGGGGAAGACGCCGAGCGCCCTTCCGGGACAGGATACTTCTTCGACGGAGCCGTCCGCGCGCACGACCAGCGGGGGCGGGTGGCCGGCGCGCGAGACGTCCACGCCTACACCGGGGTCTTCGTTCGTTGGCTCCAGGCGGGCGCAGGCCGCGGTGCAGAAGCGGTCTTCGGGTAGCTGGCGGAGCATCGCCTCGTTCAGGCCAGCGAGGACCTCGGATGGCCGGTCGTTGTTCAGCGTGACGGCGCGGATGGTGTAGCGGGCGAGCGCCGTGACCGCCGCGGCTTCGGCGCCCTTGCCGCGCACGTCGCCGATGGCGCACACCCACCCGTCTTCCACGGTGTTTATGACGTCGTAGAAGTCGCCGCCCACCTCGTTCGCC
>CAXTDD010000174.1:0-6045 GCA_964242955.1 uncultured Rubrobacteraceae bacterium
TCTGGCAGTTGGACGACCGTCACGTAACCGGCCCCAAGGACGAGCCCCAGAAGACCCAGGCTCACCACGCTCTTCGGGATGCGGATGTATCCTTTCACGCTAACCGACCTCCTTCTTCATCGCGTTCGCGCCGATCCTGTCGACCAGCGACTCCACCATCTCGACGGCCACCCCGACCGCCCCCCGAACCGGTTCGCTCAACTCGACCAGCACGTCCTCGTACTCGTCGCCGGTAACGACGACCAGCGGCTCGCAGCCGACGACGAACGTCTTGGGCTGGCGCGCGCCGAGCACGCGGGCGAAGGAGAGGACCTTCACCGGGTCCATGCCATGGGTCTCGACACCGGCCGCGTTCGGGTCGATGTCCGGCTCGATCAGGTACACCGTCCCCGGCTCTCCCCCGCGCGGCGCCGCGTCCACGAAGACGACCGCCTCGTAGTCCTCCAGCAACTCGTAGACCAGGTCCATCCCCCTGATGCCGAAGTCCTCGACTTTCACGTGGTCCGGTAGCTCCCGCCCGGCGAGCTCCTTCGCCATCTCCACGCCGAAACCGTCGTCGCCGAGAAAGATGTTGCCGATGCCGGCCACGAGGATACGGGCGCTCACAGCGGCTCGACCTCCTCGGCGGCGAAGAAGAAGCGGTGGCCCGGCTGGCACTCGTCCCCGAGGTCCCGGCCGGGGTCGTCCTCTATGGTGACGGCCAGATGCACCCGGTTCTCATAGTCTTGCTCGACGGCCTCGACGATGGCGACCTTGCCGGCGAGCGCCAGGTCCATTACGTCCCCGCCCGGACGCGGCCGGAGCAGCACCCTGCTGCCCTTCCGGATATCAACACCGTCCACCGTGACGCTCTGGGGCTTGATGCCCGTCTCCTGTTCCCAGGCGGCGAAGGGGTCGTCACCGCCGAGCACGCGCAGCTCGCGGATGGCGCCGTGCATCTTCATGAAGTCGTCGGGGGTCAGCGACTCGGTGCGGTCCAGGATCTCGCGCGCCCGCGGGTCCGCTTCGCGCATCTCCCGCTTCTCATCGTCCGTGAGGGTCATGATGCGCAGGGTGAGGATCTCGTCGATCTCCGTCCCGTCGAAGAGATCCCCCGGGCTCTCGGGCGCTATCTGCGGGTAGTCGTAGAGGATGATCGGGGACGCCAGCATCGAGCTCCTCTCACCCTCCTCCCCGACCAACACGGGCCACACGCCGGCGTACTCGCACGCTTCGGCCGCCGCTTCGTACTCTGCGGGCGGTTCGAGCAGCGACACGAACTCGCCTTCCTCGGCCCGCAGGATCGCGTGCGTAGAGACGAAGGCCCGCTTCAGGACTTCCTCCCGATCACCGCCTTCCCAGGGGGTCGTGTTGAGTATCCTGACCGTCACTTTGAAGAGATCGCCTTCCAGAGCCTCGGCCCCGACCTCGACCCTTCCGCGCAGAGATTGCCACCCCCGCACAAGGCTCCCGACGGTCTCGCCGGACGCTTCCAGCAACTCTTCCTCTGTCCGCCCCGGCACGCCTAACGCGACGCTTCGTCCCCCATCCAGGAGTTCGCCCAGGGCAACGCTTTCGAGTTCGGCGCTGCGCTCCGCGGCCTCCTCCCACGGGCGGTAGACCTGTCCACCGACCCTCAGCTCGTCCACGGCGGCAAAGGTATCACCGTCGCCCTTTTTGATCTCCCTCTTCACGACGTGCAGGAAGCGGACCTTCACGTCGAGCTCTGTCCTCTCGTCTCCGACGACGAGGACCTGGGTCTGCATGGTGTGCGGGTCGTTGCCGGCGCTGGCTTCGGCGTACGCCGGCGGGTAGACGCCGCCGAACGTCCAGCGGCGCTGGTTCTTGACGGAGGAGTGGCGGTATGGGTAGAGGACGTAGCCCTCGTAGAGGACGGCCGCGGCTATCTTCTCGACCGGCTCCATCTAGCGCTCAGCGCCCCTCTCGTTCGCCTGGAGCAGGGATTCCAGGGTGTCCTCCCAGGTGGCGAGGGCGTTGCGGGACCTGTAAGCGTAGAGGCGGTCGAAGGTCTCCCTCTGGAGGCGCAGCCAGGTGCTGTTCGGGAAGTAGAGGTCCATCATCTCTCTCCAGGTCCGGATCGGGAGCCGGTATTCGGCCTCTTTCTCCCAGGGGACCTGGACCACCTGGAACCGCCCGCCCTCGCCGGCGTAGAACACGCTCCCGCTGAACAGAAACTCCAGCGGCACCTCCCCGTCTTCCAGCGCGTGAAAATACTTCGCCCCGACCACGTCGAAGTCGTAGGTGCAGACGACGGGCATCTCGGCGACGACGGAACCCGTAAACCTCGGCACCGTGACGTTGGTGTGTGTCCACAGCAAACTTCTCAGCGTCTCGCCCCAGCGGTGCGGCTCGCCGAAGACTTCGAGGAGGCGGTCCTGGGCGTCGGGGTCGTAGCGCCGCTTGGTGACGGCTATCCGGATCTGGGTCCTAAGCGTGATCGCGTGTATCTGCTCGCCCTCGACGGCGTTCTCGACGGCGAGCTTGAAGACCATCGTCGGCGCCGCCGCGAACGGCAGCACCTCGGCCCCGACCACCTCGAAGTCCAGGTCAGGCATAAGACTTCCCGTCCACGGTCTTCGCGCGTACCCGCAGGTCCTCGAAGAAGCGCCGGATCTCGACCCACACCTCGTTCCCGCCGCTCAAGCCCCGCCAGTTCAGCCGGATCAAGCCGACCAGCTTGTAGCACTCGTCGATGGGAACGAGGAAGTACTCCCTCGCCTCCCTGACCCTGTTGACGAGCAACGCCTCGACGTCAGGCTCCATATCCCTCAGAATCGGGTGCCGCTCCTCCAGCTCTTCCCAGGTCGCCAGTTCCAACAGCGATTCGGTAGGCCCGGCCGGGCCGGGGTAGAGGGCCACCACCCTCCCCGCCTCGCTGCTGCGGAAGAAGAACGCCATGTTCACCGGGATGAGCAAACCCTCCCACTGTGCGTCCGTCATCTTGAAGTCTTCGAGATAGAGGCGGCGGTCGGAGACGAGCTTGTACTTTCCGGATCCCGCCCCCTGCTTGTCGAAGAGCAGGGAGCAGGCCTGGCAGGCGCACAGGATGCCCCTGTTGGACAGATCGAGCAGGTGTCGGTGTTCGGGCGGGACGGGCTCGCCGCACATGTCGCAGTACTCCTGGGCGGGCCTGGAGTCGGGGGCCTGCCGCGCGAAGCGCTGCAGGGTGGAGAAGGGTTTGTTTGTGCCCTTCTCCGTCACCCGGCCGCGACGCCCTCGAGCGCGACCTTCACGATCCCCTGGTCGCTGGTGAGCAAGGGTACCGGCCCCAGATACAGCCGCGGATCGTCCAGACACCTGCCGGCCCGCCGCGCGTCGTAACGCCTCCCGCAATTGGGGCAAGAGAGCTCGGCACCTTTCAGGCCAGCCTTTTCGAGCGATCCCTCACAGCCGGGACACTCGTCCCTGTAGGAATAGACGTCGGCCTCTATCTTGAGGAAGAGCACCGGCTCCCCCCGGACCTCCTTGCGCAGCGTGCCGCCGCCGGCCAACTGCGGCAGGCCGCCCACGACCTCCCAGGAGGCGGAGACGTCCTGCAGGTCGGAGACGTCCCGGCGGGACGTCTCTACGGGGTCTTTTTGTTTTTTCTTTCTGCCGATGGTTGGACCGGCAACTATGGTGGCGCTCTGCTGGGGTGGCTCGGTGGCGCCTTCGGCCTCTATGCCTTCGAGGTCGGGGGCGGCCTTCTCTATGGCCTCTTCGATCGCTAGTTTGAGGGTCATCGTGGAGGACGGGCAGCCGTCGCAGCTTCCCTGGAGGCGCAGGTGGGCGACGCCGGCTTGCACGCCCAGGAGCTCGACGTCGCCGCCGTGGGAGTTGAGGTAGGGACGCACGCCTTCGAGGGCCTGCTCGACCCGGGCCTCGACGTCCAGCGGGTGGAGGCCGTGGAGCAGAAGGAGGTGCGAGACCAGCTCGTCTTCGGCGAAGGACTCGAAGAGTTTTCCGGCGTTGTCGTCGCGGGAGACGGTTTCCATCATGCGGTTCATGCCCTCGCCGTAGAGCTCCAGGAGGGCGCCCACGATCTCGGCGGCCTTGTCCCTGGCGCGCGGGTCGCCGAGGCCCTCTAGCTCCTCTATGAGCGTCTCCACGCGGGCGACGCTCTCCCTGGTGTCGCGCTCTTGCAGGTTCACGCGGGCGGGAGGTGCGGCATGCTCGGGTCTATGGGGCCCTTCGTGGAAGGGTTGATGCCCGTGGAGAACTTGGGCGTCGTCTTTCCGGTGCGGCGTCCCGTGTCGTCCTTGCCCTCCGTCTGGAGGCCCGACTCGCCGCCGGTGCGGCTCCCCGAGCGCGTGCCCGGGGTGTGGGCCGGTTCGTCCTGCTTGGTGTGCTGCCCGTTGCTCTGGTTGATCCCATCGTCCATAGAGGTTCTCCTGATCGCGGCTCCGAAGATCGGGGACCGGCGTCCGTAGGTGCCGGTCCCCGCGTTGCTTTATTGGACGCCCAGCCCGAGGGTTGGGGAGTGCTTCTCTTCCAGCACCTTGCCGTTGCCGAGGTACATGTGGACCCCGCAGGGGAGGCACGGGTCGAAGGAGCGGACCGTGCGCATGATGTCGATGCCCTTGAAGTCCTCCGGCCCGTTCTCCTCGAAGATCGGGGTTCCCTGGACCGCGTCTTCGTAGGGACCCGGCGTACCGTACTCGTCCCTGGGGCTCGCGTTCCAGGGGGTCGGTGGGTAGGGGTGGTAGTTGGCGATCTTGCCGTCCCGGATGACGAGGTGGTGCGAGAGCACGCCGCGCACGGCCTCCGTGAAGCCGCACCCGATGGCCTCGTCGGGCACCTCGAACGGCTCCCACACCTTCGTGTTGCCGGCCCGCACCTCGTTAAGGGCCTGCTCGACGAAGTGCAGCGCCTGGGCGGCGGCGTAGGCCTGGAAGTAGGTCCTGGCCCGGTCGCGCTCGATGGTGTTGGACCACTGGGGGACCTTCCACTCGAACTGGACCTCGGGGGCGTTGGCGGTCTTGGGGAGGTTGATCTGGACGCTATTGCCCGTCGCCTTGACATAGCCGGTGTCCACGAGCCCGGCGAGCGCCGTGACCCACAGCCTCGGCAGCGGCCCGCCGCCGGTGTCCATCGCCAGGTAGTCCCCGGTGCGCTCGTCGAACCACCGCGGGCTCATCACCCACGTGTAGTTGTTGTCGAAGTCGCGCTTCTGGGGCTTGGGGATGGTGGTCTGGTTCCACGGGTGACGCTTGTCCACCGGGTTGCCCAAAGGATCGCGCGTGACGAAGGTCTCCTCGCCCTGCCAGTCGTCGTAGTACGACGAGCCGAGCAGGATGCGGATGCCGAGGTTGATGTCCACGAGGCTCGTCGTGACGAGCTCCCCATCCACGATGACGCCCGGCGTCACGAACATCTTGCGGCCCCAGTCGGCCATGTTCTGATAGGTAAAGTCGCAGTGCTCAGGGTCCTGGAACGCGCCCCACGAGCCCATCAGGATGCGCCGGCGTCCGACCTCCTCGTAGCCGGGCAGGGCCTCGTAGAAGAAGTCGAAGATGTCGTCCGCCATCGGGACCATCTTCTTCATCCACTCGACGTACTTCATCAGGCGGACCAGGTAGTCGGTGAAGACCTGGATGGTGGCTACGGTCCCTACGCCGCCGGGGTAGAGCGTCGAGGGATGGACGTGGCGGCCCTCCATGAGGCAGAACTTCTCGCGGGTCAGGCGGCTCATCTGGAGGGACTCTTTGTAGATCTCGCCGGTGAACGGGTTGAAGGCCCGCATGATGTCGGCGATGGTCCTGAAGCCGTGGATGTGGCCGTTCGGGGCCTCGGTGGTCTCGGCCCTGTCCAGGAGGCTGGGATTCGTCTCCCTGATTATCTGCTCGCAGAAGTCGACCATCGCGAGGTTGTCCTGGTAGATGCAGTGGTCGAACATGAACTCGGCGGCCTCGCCGAGGTTGAGGATCCACTCGGCCAGGTGCGGGGGCCTCACGCCGTAGGCCATGTTCTGGGCGTAGACCGAGCAGGTCGCGTGGTTGTCGCCGCAGATGCCGCAGATGCGGCTGGTGATGAAGTGCGAGTCGCGCGGGTCCTTGCCCTTCATGA
>CAXTDD010000175.1:0-6033 GCA_964242955.1 uncultured Rubrobacteraceae bacterium
GCCTGCCGGCGATGGCCCGCCGGATGCCCGTCAGGTCCTCGACACGATCACCGTCGTGCACGGACACACGATTGGCAGCCGGCTCCGCGGCCTTCGTGGGTTCGGGGGCGACCTCCTGCTCCTCGACAAAGAACTCGATGTCCTTCTTGGTCACCCGGCCGCCGGTTCCGGTGCCGGAGATGGAGGAGATCTCGACCCCGTGCTCGGCCGCGAGCCGGCGCACGACCGGAGACGACCGGCTCAGCTTGAGCTCCTCCGCGCTCGCGGCGGACCGCCCGTTACCGTCCCCACCGGAGACGGCCGAGGTCTCCACGGACGGACCCGCGGCGGACGCCACGGGCTGGGCCTCCGTGCCGGCAGCGGGGAACTCTTCGGTGGGCGCGGCGGCGGTGTCCTCGCGGGGCGTCTCCGGCGCCGCTTCGTCTCCGGTGGCGACCAGGGCGATCTCGGTCCCCACGTCGACGGTCGTGCCTTCGGAGACGAGGAGCTTCTGCAGTTTTCCGGCGAGGGGCGAGGGCAGCTCGGTGTTGACCTTGTCGGTGTCTACTTCGGCGATGGGCTCGTCCTGCTCGACCTCCTCGCCCTCGGCTTTGAGCCAGCGGGTTATGGTGCCTTCGGTGACGCTCTCCCCGAGTTGGGGCATGGTTATGGGTTCGGCCATCTCTTCCCCCTACCTAGTAGCGCGCCAGGTCGAGCATCGCCGCCTCTATCGCCACCGCCGACGGGACGAAGGCGTCCGTGAGCGGCCTGGCGAAGGGGGCGGCCGGGACGTTCGGGCCGCCGATCCGCCTCACCGGCCCGTCCAGCCACTCGAAGGCGTGCTCGGCGATCAGGGCCGAGATCTCGCCGGAAACCGAGCCTTCCAGGTTCGCCTCGGAGACGACGAGGGGTTTTCCGGTCTTCTTCGCGGCGGCCAGGATCGTCTCCCGGTCCAGCGGATAGAGCGAGATCGGCTCTACGACCTCGGTCTCGATACCGTGTTCGGACGAGATCTTCTGTGCTACCTGCAAGACGTCGTTCAATATGAGCCCGTAAGAGATCACGGTCAGGTCCGTCCCCTCCCGATGCACTTTCGCCTTGTCCAGCGGAACGGAATAATCCTCGTCGGGCACCTCGCCTTTGAGCAGGCGGTAGGACTTCTTGTGCTCCATGAACAGGACGGGGTTGGGGTCCCGGATGGCGCTCTTGAGGGCGCCTTTGGCGTCGGCCGGTAAGGTCGGGGCGACGACCTTGAGGCCTGGTGTGTTGCAGAAGTACGCCTCGACGGATTGGGAGTGGTAGAGGGCGCCGCCGGGGACGACGCCGTAGGGGGCGCGGATGGTGATGGGCACGGTGTAGGCGCCGTTGGAGCGGTAGTAGAAGAGGGCGGCCTCCGAGACGATCTGGTCGAACGCCGGCGGGATAAAGTCCGAGAACTGTATCTCCGCCACGGGCCGCATCCCGTTGACCGAGAGCCCGATCGCGGATCCCACGATGAGGCTCTCGGCGAGCGGCGTGTCGAAGACCCGCTCCTCCCCGAACTCCTCCTGCAACCCCTGCGTCACCCTGAAGACTCCACCTGCCCGGCCCACGTCTTCGCCCAGGACCATGACGGTCTCGTCCGTCCGCATCTCCTCGGCGAGCCCGTCGTGGATGGCCTGGAGCAGGTTCTTCGTAGCCACGTCCTAAACCCCCGCGTAGACGCCGGCGAACCCCTCTTCGGGGTCGGCGAAGGGCGCATCCTCGGCGTAGGCCGAAGCCTCGCGCACCTCGGCCTTTACCTCCCCGTCCAACTCGTCCCTGCGTGCCTCGTCGAGGACGCCGTTCTCCAGCAGGTACTTCTCGAACCGCACGATAGGGTCTTTCAACCTCCAGGCCTCTATCTCCTCGCGCTCCCTGTAACGCCGGTCGTCGTCGTCCGAGGAGTGGGCGGTCATGCGGTAGGTCCGCGCCTCGATGAGCGTCGGTCCCCCGCCCCGCCGCGCCCGTTCGACGGCCTCCTTTGCGGCCTCGTAGACGGCGAGGACGTCGTTGCCGTCCACGGCGACGCCCGGAAAGCCGTAGCCCTCGGCGCGGCCGGCGATGGAGCCGGCGACCTGGAGGTTCTCCGGGACGGAGATGGCGTAGACGTTGTTCTCGATCAGGAAGATCAGCGGCAGGTCGTGGATGCCCGCCATGTTCATCGCCTCGTGCCAGTCGCCGCCGCTCGTGGACGCCTCGCCGCCGCTCGCCAAGACCACGCCGTCCTCGCCGCGCATCTTGAAGGCGAGCGCCGTGCCGGCCGCCTGCGGGTATTGGACGCCTATCGGGGCCGAAGAGGTGACGATATTCAGTTCGCGGCTGGAGAAGTGTCCTGGCATCTGGCGCCCGCCGCTGTTCGGGTCTTCCTTCCTGCCCAGGAGGGCCAGGAGCTCGTCGCGGGGGGTCATGCCTAGAGTGGTGACGATGCCGTGGTCGCGGTAGTAAGGGTAGACGTAGTCGTGGCCGGGGCGGAGGTTGTAGGCGGCGCCCACCTGGGCCGCCTCCTGGCCCTGGCAGGAGATCACGAACGCCGCCTTGCCCTGGCGGTTCAGGATCCAGGACCGCTCGTCCGTCCTCCGGGCCAGCAACATGTAACGGTAGATCTTCCGCAGGTCTTCTTCGCCCAAGCCCAGCACCTCGTGTTCGGCCCTGGTCTCCCCGATAGCCATAACAGAGACCTCCTCGTCGCGCTTTCCCAGCACCGGAGCGGAGAGCTCCTCGAACGTCAATGCTACCAGACGCCCACGCCACGGGCCCCACAATCGTCCCGCCGTATGCTTACCGGATCAAGCCTTGACGGGAGAGAGCGAAACCGTCTGCAACAACGCCGCGCAGACCGTCTCCCGCCCATCCGCGACAGCCGAAACCTCCGCCCGGCACACAAACAACCGCCGCCCGGCGGTAACGACCTCGCCGCGGGCCACGAGCTTCTCGCCCAGAGCCGGCGCCAGAAAGTTCACCTTGTACTCGACCGTCAGCACCTCGCGGTCCGGAGGTGCCAGCGTAAGCGCCGCGTATCCTCCGGCGTTGTCCCCTATCGCCCCGGTCACGGCCCCGTGAAAGTACCGCTCCTGCTGCGTAACCCCGTCGCTGAAAGGCACCTCGATGGTGCAAAAACCTCTACCCGCATCCACGACCCTGGCACCCAGCAGGCGCATCAACCCCTGCTTTTCGAAGCTGGCCCGCACCCGCTCTAGTGGAGCATCTTCTCCTGGAGATCTTTCCTGCTGTTCCACGTTCTCTTTCACCCCCCGTCCTGACCGCCGCTACCCAGATACGGACCACCGGCCGCCAGGGCAACGAGCTCAAGGGTACGTGGGGTCGTCGCGCCACCACGCGGCGACGTCTTCGGGCGTGATGTCACCTACCCCGAAGTCGACTTCTTTACCTTCCGAGTACCCTACGGTCGCGAAACCCCCGTTGCCCGCTTCGAGGACTATTCCCGACGCGTTGCACCGGTCCGATGCAAGAAAAGCCGCCGCGGGGGCGACCTGGTCGGTACGAAACGTGTTGGGGTCCACCGCGCGACGCAGCACCCGCGTGGCGGCGACCGGCGAGATCGCGTTGATCCTGATGCCCCATTCGGAACCCTCCGCCGCCAGGCCGTTCATCAGCCCGACCTGGGCCATCTTGCCCAGCGCGTACGCCGTCAGGCCGGGTCTAGCGGACTCCAGGAACATTGCGCGTCCGGACGTGGTGAGCACTATCCGCCCGTAGCGCCGGGCCTTCATGTGCGGGAAGGCGGCCTGCGCGAGCCAGAACGGCGCGGCGACGCCGACGCCCATCATGCGGTCGAACAACGCCTGGTCCACCTCATCGAGCGGCGCAAACACCACCAGCCCTGCGTTATGAACGAGCACGTCGACGCGCCCAAAGTTCTCCACCGCCACGCCCACGACCCTCCGGCAGGCGTCCCGGGAGTGCAGGTTCTCGTGGCTCACCACGGCGGTACCCCCGGCGGCCCGGATATCCCCCGCAACGCCATCCGCTACGGAGGCGTCGCCGCCCGTGCCATCCTGCCGAACCCCGGCATCGTGAACAACCACGGCCGCGCCACGTTCCGCCAGCAACCTCGCATATGCCGCCCCCAACCCGCGCCCGCTACCCGTCACGACGGCGACCCGATCATGATCATCACGCTTTCCTCCGCCTCCGAACGGCCAACAAACCGACGCCTGAAACCTGATGCCTGAAGCCTCTAAATCACCGGCGTCTCGCGGTAGCTGCCGAAGACTTCTTGCATCGCGGCGCTTATCTCCCCGACCGTGGCGTAGGCCCGCACGGCCTCGATGATCGGGTACATCGTGTTCTCTTCCGCACGGCAAGATTCTTTGAGCTCTTCGAGGCGTTTTTCGACGAGGTCGTCGTCGCGATTCTTCTTGAGTTCCTCGAGCCTATCTAACTGCCTCTGGGAGATCTCGGGGTCTATGCGGTGGGTCTCCACGTCCTGCTCGTCTTGGGGCTCGTAGACGTTGACGTTGACCATGTGGCGTTTTTTCTCTTCGAGCTCGCGCTGGTAGCGGGCGCTCGCTTCGGCGATCTCGCGCATCGGGAAGCCCGCCTCTATCGCCTCGATCATGCCGCCCATCTCGTCTATCTGCCTGAAGTACTCGCGGGCCTGCTCCTCCAACTCGTCCGTCAGAGCCTCGACGAAGTACGAACCACCGAGCGGATCTATCGTGTTCGCCACCCCGGTCTCCAGCGCCGCTATCTGCTGCGTCCGGACGGCTATGCGAACCGCCTCTTCGGTCGGCAGAGCGAGCGCCTCGTCCAAAGAGTTGGTGTGTAGGCTCTGGGTGCCGCCGAGGATGGCGGCGAGCGCCTCGAAGGCGGTCCTTGCGACGTTGTTGTACGGCTCCTGGGCGGTCAGCGACACCCCGGCGGTCTGGGTGTGGAAGCGCATCCGTAAGGACCGCTCGTCCTCGGCGCCGTACTTTTCCTTGAGGACCGTAGCCCAGATGCGTCTGGCGGCGCGGAATTTGCAGATCTCCTCGAAGAAATCTATGTGTGAGTTGAAGAAGAAGCTGAAGCGCGGCGCGAAGTCGTCCACGTCGAGGCCCGCTTCTATCCCTGCCTCGACGTAGGCGAAGCCGTCGGCGAGGGTGAAGGCGAGCTCCTGGGCCGCCGTGCTCCCGGCCTCCCTTATGTGGTAGCCGGAGATGCTGACGGTGTTCCACTTCGGCATGTGCTCGGTGGCGTAGACGAGCATGTCCTTGAAGACGCGCATGGAGGGGCGGGGCGGGAAGAGCCACTCCTTCTGGGCTATGTACTCTTTCAGGATGTCGTTCTGGTTGGTGCCGGTTAGCTCCTCGGGTGGGACGCCCTGCTTCTCGGCGGCGACCACGTACATCGCCAGCAGCACCATCGCGGGGGCGTTGATGGTCATGGACGTCGAGATCTCACCCATCGGGATGCCGTCGAAGAGTTTCTCCATGTCTTCCAAAGAATCCACCGCCACGCCTTCCGTCCCCACCTCTCCGAGAGAGAGCGGCGAATCGGAGTCCAGGCCCATGAGGGTGGGCATGTCGAAGGCCACGGAGAGGCCGTTCTGGCCGTGTTCCAGCAGGTACTTGAAGCGCTTGTTGGTCTCCTCGGGGTCGCCGAAGCCGGCGAACTGCCGCACGGTCCACAGGCGTCCGCGGTACATGTTCGGGTAGACGCCGCGGGTGTACGGGTACTCCCCGGGGTAGCCGAGCTTCTGGTCGTGGTCGCCTTCGACGTCTTCCGGCGTGTAGAGGGGTTTGATGGGAACGCCGGACATGGTGGAGAACTCGGCGTCGCGCTCCGGGTTCTTGGCGTAGGCTTCTTCCCAGCGGTCCTTCGCGCTCTCTCTGGTGTCCAAGGCTTGCTCCTCCGTCCTCTTGCCCCTATGCTCAGACTGTAGCATAGGCGTTGTTCGCGCCAAAGTCGGGAACGGGCCGGCGCCGGGGTTCAGGCGAGGTTGGCCCTGGCGCGCACGACCACGGAGTCCCCATCGTCGCCGGGACGCCAGGCCGCGGTCCCGACGCGCACGGGCGGGCCCTGGGCCAGTTC
>CAXTDD010000176.1:0-5993 GCA_964242955.1 uncultured Rubrobacteraceae bacterium
GCGTTGAGCGTCTTTCCCCTTTGGGCCTGGGTCGGGTTCACGGCCCTGATCGTTGTTCTTGTCGTGCTCGACCTGCTGGTGCTCGGGCGGGGGTCGCGTGAGATCTCCTTCCGCCAGGCGAGCCTGTTGAGCGTGTTCTGGATCGGGCTGGCGCTGCTCTTCGGCGTCGCCGTGTACCTGGTGGCGGGTCCCGAGCGGGGTGGCGAGTACTTCGCCGGCTACATCGTCGAGAAGAGTTTGTCGGTGGACAACGTGTTCGTCTTCGCCCTGATCTTCTCCTACTTCGCGGTACCTTCCCGCTACCAGTACAGGGTGCTGCTGTGGGGGATAATCGGCGCCCTCGTGCTGCGCGGCTTCTTTATAGCTATCGGGGCGGAACTCCTCGACCGCTACGGCTGGATGGTCTACGTCTTCGGGGTCTTCCTGATCTACACGGGCATCCGCATGGCGTTCCACCGCGACACGGAGGTCCACCCCGAGCGCAACCCCATCCTGCGCGTCGTCCGGCGCTTCGTCCCCATGACGGAGGGTTTTCGGGGCGAGAGCTTCTTCGTCCGCCACGCGGGAAAGCTGATGGCAACACCGCTCTTCGCGGTCATCATCATGGTCGGCACGACGGACGTCGTCTTCGCCGTGGACTCCATACCGGCGATCTTCGCCATAACCTCCAGCGCCTTCATCGTGTGGAGCGCCAACGCCTTCGCGGTGCTCGGGTTGCGACCGCTCTACTTCATGCTCGCCAGCATGATGAGCCGGTTCGTGTACCTGAGCATCGGGCTCTCGATAGTCCTGATCTTCGTCGGCTCCAAGTTCATCTACTCCGGAATCTTCGACGCCAAGGTGCCGATCTGGGTCTCCCTCCCGTTCATCGCCGTCGTGGTGACGGGTTCGATCCTGGCCTCCCTCTGGAAGACGCGGGGTCAGGGACCGAAAGATGCGCCGGGCGCGGGGGCGTAGAACGATACCTACGATACTGGGGTTCGCAATCGCCCCGAGCGTCATCCTGGCCCTGGTCTCAGGCGCTCGGAAAATTGCAGCGGGTCACCTGGTGGCCTGCGGAGCCTTCTGTTTGCTGTTCGTGGCGGGCGCGGTGGTGGCCGTCTTTTGACGCCGGGAAGAGAATCGCATCCGATTCCTACCGGATCTCACCCGCCGCCAGCGCTACGGGGAAGGGGGCGGAGTACAGAAGGTACCGGAACTTGCGACGCTCGACCGCCCACGCCACGGCCGCCAGGTAGGGTGGTAACAGGAGAAGCGCCGGGAGCCGGCCGGCGGGGCGGCGCTCTCCGAAGAGCCGCCCGTAGACGGACGCGACGCCCCCGACGAGCAGGAGCCAGCCCGCGTAGTTGACGAGCGGAACGCCCCGGCGTCCGTTGGCGCCTTCTATCTCACTCGCGTAGGCCCCGTCGCCGTTCCACTCCCACAGGCCGGCGTCGAGGCCGGCGGGGTCCAGGACGAGGTCCAGGCTCGCCCCGACGAGCGCCGCGGTGAGGGGCAGGAGTTTTTCCCGGGAGGTCTCGTCCAGGGGCAGGGCGTCGAGGGCGTTCTCCGCGACGGCGAGGGAGCCGTTTACGGCGCAGTACCAGCCGAGCAAGATGGCGACCGGCACGCCCGCCACCCGTGGACGTGTCCGGTGACGCAGAAGTCCCAGTGGTCCCGTCGCCAGGAGCTCGCCGGCCGCCGGGAGGCCGATCCCGAGCGCGAGGAGGGTGGCGGTTTGGGGCGGACCCTTGCGGCGGAGCGAGGAGACCAGGTTCAGGCTCGCTCCTGCGGCGGCCGGGATCAGGACGAGCTTCGAGAGCCTGGGGTCCGCATCGTTCACGGGCGTACTCTACAACCAAAGTCGGACGGAGGTTTGGCCGGCACGGACCCGTGTCGACGGCGGGCGCGGAGCGGAGCGCACGATTTACCCGGGCGTCGGGGCAGGGTATGCTGATGGTCAGGCGAAACGGAGGGTAAGGCCGTGAGAAAGAGACTGGGCGTCGCGTTGTTGTTCGGGATTCTCTTGGCGGCGTTGGGCGCCGGTCCGGCGTTGGCCCAGGGTGAGGCCGTGGCGGTCGCGGAGCTTCGGACCGGCGGGGGAGATGCCGTGGGGACGTCCGAGTTCGTCGAGACGCCAGACGGGGTGGTTGTGAACGTCGAGATCACGGGCAACGTACCGCCCGGCACCCACGGCCTCCACATCCACCAGAAGGCCGACCTCAGCCGCCAGGACTTCGAGTCGGCCGGCGACCACTTCAACCCGACCGGCGCCGAGCACGGCTTCGACAACCCCAACGGCCCGCACGCCGGGGACCTGGAGAACATCACGGTGGCCGAAGACGGCACGGCAAGCTACGAGTACGTCAACGACCGCATCACGCTCTCCGAGGGACCCAACTCCATCCTGGACAGCGACGGCAGCGCCATCATCGTGCACGAGATGGACGACAACTACCGGACCGACGACGACCCGCAGTCCGGACCGGGGATGTCCGGGGACCGGGTCGCCGCCGGCATCATAGAAGCGGCGGAGCCGATGCCCGGCACGGGCGGCGTGAACCCGTTGCTCCCGGCCGGGCTGCTCCTGCTGGCGGGCGCGGGGCTCTTCTCGCTGGCGGTGCGCCGGGCCTGAGCCGCGCCTCAGCCGTTGGGGAGGAGCAGGATCTTGCCCCGGACACCGGCGTTCTCCACCAGTTCGTGGGCGCGCGCGACGTCCTCCAGCGGCAGGCGGTCGGCGATGACGGGCTGGATCTTCTGCCCTGCGAGCAGCCCGAGCAGCAGCGAGAGGTCTTCTTCGAAGGCTTCGGGATGCCTCTTCTTGAAGCCCATTATGTTGTAGAAGGCGGCCCGTTTGCCGTTGGGCAGCGCGTTCCACAGCGCTATCCGGCCGAGGGTTCCCGCGAAGATGCCCGCGGTGGCGAGGCCTCCCGCCTCGACGACCGAGCCTGCGCCGTACCCTACCAGCCGCCCGCCCCGGCGCAGCGTCCTCCAGGAGCGCGCGAGGTGCCCGCCGCCTATAGCATCGAAGACCGCGTCCACGCCGTCGCCGGTCAGGGCGCGGGTACGTTGCACGAAGTCCTCTGCCCTGTAGTCGATGGGGGTGGCCCCGAGACCCGAGACGAGGTCATGCTTGCCGGCCGATGCCGTGCCGTACACCCTCAGGTTCTGGAGACGGCCCAACTGCAGCATCGCCGTGCCGACGCCCCCGGCCGCGCCGTGCACCAGGATGCGCTCCCCCGGCTCCAACTTTGCCACGCGGTAGAGCATCTGGTAGGCGGTGACGTAGTTGAGCGTCAGGCTGGCGGCCTCGGCGGCGTCCACGCCTTCCGGAACGGGGACGAGTTCCCCGGCCGGCAGAACGACGCTCTGGGCGTTGCCCCCGATCTGGGTGAGCGCCGCGACCCTGGTCCCGACCTCGATACCCGAGACACCGGTCCCGAGTTCCTCGACCTCGCCGACGACATCGTAGCCCAAGGTGAAGGGCGGTTTGGGCACGCCGGGGTACTTGCCGTGGCGCATCAGGACGTCGGCGAAGGCCACGCCGCTAGCCCGTACCTTCACCCGCACCTCGCCGGGGCCGGGCTCCGGCACCTCGCGCTCGACGACCTCGACCACCTCCGGACCGCCAACCCTCGTGAGGAGCGCCTGTTTCTGTCTCATCTCCTAAACCTTTCGATCATTGTCGATATCGCCGTTCGTGCCGAGGACCGCGCGCATCTAGTCGTTGGTGGTCATGATGTTACTCCCCTCGCGTTTGCCCGTGGCCGTGCGGGACGCGGCGTTGGACGGGGGCCATGATCCGACCGCTTGTCCCGCGCTCGCGGCTGTCGAGGTACTCCCAAGCAGGAAGTTGCAAACCGATTCCGGTGCTGACGAACAGGAGGCGTCCCCGTAGAATAGCCTCATGCTTGGACGCTATGCAGAGTTGAAGGCGCAGTTGCCGCAAGGCACGATCCTCTTCTACCAGGTGGGGACGTTCTTCGAGACCTTCGAGGAGGACGCGAAGAAGATCTCGCAGGCCCTCTCCATCCGCCTGACGAGCCGCGAGGCCGCGGGCTACGCGGGGGGCCGCGTGCCCCTGGCCGGGGTACCGGGTCACGCGTTGCAGGAGCACATGGCGACGTTGCTGCGAAAAGGGCACTCCGTCGCGGTGGCCGAGCAGCGCCAGCACCCGACGAAGCCCAAGCAGTTCACGCGGGAGGTCACCCGCATCCTCACGCCCGGCACGGTCATAGAGGACAACGTGCTCTCGGCCGGGCAGACGAATTATCTGGCCGCTTTCGTGGTCAGGGACGGGAGGGCCGGCATCGCCGTGGTCGAGGCGTCCACGGGCGAGTTCACGGGCACGGAGGTCCCCGAGGAGCAGTTGGCGGCGGAGTTGGAGCGGTGGGCGCCCCGGGAGCTGGTGGTGCCGGAGCGGACCGCGGCGGAGAACCTGCCCAAGGTGCGGGCGACCGTCAGCTCCGTGCCGCGCTGGACGTTCGAGCCTTCGGCGGGGGAGCAGGCGCTCAAGAGGCATTTTCGGGTCGCCGGGCTCAAGGGGTTCGGGTTGGATGGGCGGGGGGCGCTCGCGGGCGCTGCCGGCGCCCTGATCCAGTACCTCGCCTCCCTGCGCGGTGGCGAGGCCCCGGAGCAGGTCGTCACCTTCAGGCCTTACGACCCCGGGGTCGGGATGGTGCTCGACGCCGCGACGCGGCGCAACCTGGGCCTGGATGACCTGATCTCGACGATAGACCGCACGAAGACCCCGATGGGGGAGCGGGCCCTGAGGCGCTGGTTGGAGCGGCCTCTGTTGGAGGTGAACCGCGTCCGGCAGCGCCTCGAGGCCGTGGACGCGCTCGTGCCGGATTACATGTTGCGCGAGGAGGTTCGGGAGCACCTCTCGCGCGTCCCGGACGTGGAGCGCATCGCGACGCGCATAGTCCGGCTCTCCGCCTCGCCGAACGACCTGCTCTCGCTCAAGGGCGCCCTCGAGGCCATCGGCCCGCTAAAGGAGACGCTCGGCCCGGCGACGGAGAACAGCTCCCTGATAGAACGCGTCCTCGGGGCGATGGAGGAGCCGCCCGGGGTCCGGGAGCTCATAACGGCGGCGATCTCGGAGGAGTCCGGCGAGATCATACGTCCCGGCTACTCCTCAGAGCTCGACGAGGCCCGCGAGTTCAGCAACGGCGCCCACGAGTGGCTCACCCGCTTCGAGGCCGAGGAACGCCTCAAGACGGGACTCAAGGGACTGAAGGTCGGCTACCGCGACGGCGAAGGCTACTTCATAGAGGTGGCGGGCAAGGACACCGGCTCCGTGCCAGACCGCTACCAGCACCGCAAGGCGCTCAAGCACAACGCCCGCTACGTCACCGTCGAGCTCAAGGAGCACGAGGCCAGGATGCTCACGGCGCGCGACGAGGTCGAGCGGCTGGAGCGGGGGATACTCGGCGAGATCCGGGCCGCCGTCAAAGAGGCGGCCCCCGAGCTCCAGAAGGTCGCCCGCGCCGTCGCCGTCGTTGACGTGATCTCCTCCTTCGCCGCCGCCGCGACCGAGCTGCGCTACTGCCGCCCCGAGGTCACGGACCGGCGGGGCATCCGCATCGTCGGCGGCCGTCACCCGGTCGTCGAACACAACACCGCCACGCCCTTCGTCCCCAACGACTCCGGGGTGGACGGCGACTCGCGGTTGCAGATCATCACCGGGCCGAACATGGCCGGAAAATCCGTCTACCTGCGCCAGGTAGCCCTCGTGGCCCTGCTGGCCCAGACCGGCTCCTACGTCCCCGCCGACGAGGCGACGCTCGGTGTCGTCGATAGAATATTCACCCGGGTCGGGGCGGAGGACAGGCTTGCCAGCGGCGAGTCCACCTTCATGGTCGAGATGACCGAGGCCGCCAGCATCCTCAACGGGGCGACGGAGCGCTCGCTCGTCATCCTCGACGAGGTCGGGCGCGGCACCTCCACCTACGACGGGATGAGCCTCGCGTGGGCGATGGCCGAGTACCTGCACGACGACGTCCAGTCCCTCA
>CAXTDD010000177.1:0-5955 GCA_964242955.1 uncultured Rubrobacteraceae bacterium
AGATAGCACACCACCGCGGCGCGGAGACGGACCGCTTTCTGGAAGACCTCAGGGACGCCACGGCGGGGTTGAGGTTCTTGTAGGAGGCACGCTACGGCTCCGCCTCCGCTTTCAGCCCGGCGCTGCGCGCCTTTCAGCACGTCCCCTCCGGGGACTCTCAGCACGCCGCTTTGCGGCTTTCAGCCAGTCGTCTGTGCACGTTACGCTTCACGACCCCAGACCGCTACGCCGTATGCGCGGCCCGGTTGGGCTTTGCGCGGCAAGAAGCTGAATGTTTGAAGGCAAGAGCCTTCAGGCCCGAAACGTGCTGAATGCTGCTTACGGCGGCGTGCCGGCTCCTCTACGCTGTTTCCGGCCGTTAGGGGAAAGGACGCGGTTCTTGAAGCGTCGCGTCTGTGCAGCTTATCCGGGTTCCGTCGAGCCTCCGGACGGGAAGTTTTGCTCGATCCAGCCGACCGCGTGCTCGACCAGGCCCCGCGCGTCGAACAGGTGGGCCGTGCCCTCTCCGAGGGGCCCGCTTCTCCCCTTCCCGGCCGCGAGCGCCGAGCGCGCGATGTGCTCGATGTAGTCCTCCTCGCCGAGGACGCGTTCGTAGGGTAAGGCCCCTTCTCCGGTGTCGATGTCCGAGAAGGTCCGCCAGACGCGCTTGCCACCCACGATTACGGGCATGCCGTAGGCCACGCGGCGTTTGCCGGGGACGTTCGCTATGGCCTCCGCGTGGTGCACGAGCGTCACGGTGTCGAGCGGCGCGCCCAGGACGGCGACCTGGCCGCCGAGTTCGACCAGCCGGGCGTAGGGCGTGCCCGCGCCGTAGGCGTCGTCGTGGGGGTGAGAGGCTGTGAGGGTTTCGGCGAGGGGGCCCAGGGCCGCCACGCCCGCCTCCGGGTGCCCGCTGTGGCGAGAGCCGGGCCACGTCCTCAGCGTTTCGGGGACCCGCCCGTGGTCGCGGCTGGAGAGGGCGACGCGCGGGTCGTAAGCCGGGTGCTCTTCGAGGTAGATACGCCTGCTCTCGTCGTCCAGCGCCCCGAGGTCGTCCGGGGGGCAGTCCTGCCAGCCGGTGTAGGCCGCGAGCGTACCTTCGGGCCCCAGGACATCGAGCAGCGCCCGCACGACGGTCTCGGCGCCGCCGACCACGTGGCCGAGCGCGGACATCCGGCAATGGACCATCGCTATTCTGCCCGGTCCCAACCCGAGCGACGCCAGATCCCGACCGAGCCTCGAACGCGCCACCAACACGTCCCACACGGTAGCAGCAGCGTCGAAGATCGGCCAACACGGACGACGGCGGGCCCGGACGGATGCTAGAGGCCGGTTCGGGTTTGCCGTGGTGGATGTAGCGGTGCTGGCGGGAAGGATCGAAGTGTGCGTTACTTACGCTATTTCCTGCCGTCAGGAACGCCCGCGGGACCGTTCCGTCCAGCCGCGCTCGGCGGCGTGGACGGCCAGCGCGGTGCGGTCTCTCAGGCCCAGCTTCTTGAGGATCTTCGAGACCTGGTTCCTGGCGGTGCCCTCGCTTATGAACAGGGCCCGGGCTATCTCCGCGTTGTTGGCGCCCGTACCCACGAGGCCCGCCACCTCGACCTCCCTTTCGGAGAGGATGCCTTCCGGGTCGCGGGCCCTGACCGCGGGGTCTCCCAGGCGCTTGAGCTCGGAGATAACGCGCGATGCGGCCGGCCCGCCTAGCACCGACTCGCCCCGGCCCGCCTTCTCTATGGCCCAGACCAGTTCCTCCGGCGAGACGTTCTTGAGGAGGTAGCCTTTGGCGCCGGCCCTCAGCCCCCCGAAGACGAACTCGTCGTCGTCGAAGGTCGTCAGGATCAGGACGGCGACCTCTGGATGGTCCGCGGCCAACCTCCCGGTGAGCTCGACGCCGTCCATCCCAGGCATCCGCACGTCAACCAGCGCCACTTCGGGCTTCAGGCGCGGTACCTGCCGCAACGCCTCGACGCCGTCTCTGGCCTCTCCCACGACCTCCACCCGCTCGTCCAGTTCGAGTAGCGTCGCCAGGCCCCGGCGCACGATGTCCTGGTCCTCGACGATCATCACCCGCACGGGGCTTCCCGCGGGCCTCCCGCTCACGGTTTCTCGCTCGTTGGGCGGGGCGGATGGCCGAAGGGCAGCCCGATCTCGACGACGAACCCTCCCCCCGGCGCGTTCCCGGCGGAGAAGGTTCCCCCGAGGGTCTCGACCCTCTCCTCCAGCGCCGGTAGACCGAACCCGCCGCCCGTCGACCCGGCCTCCTTCGGCGCGCCTCGTCCGTCGTCGGAGATCGTCAGTTTTACGGCTCTATCTTCGTAAGAGAGGGAGGCGTCGATCCGGCGGGCTTTCGAATGCCTGACGGCGTTGGTGAGGCCCTCCTGCAGGGCGCGGTAGAGGACCAGTTCCGTCTCCTCGGGCAGCAACCGCTCCTCCCCCCGGACCTGGAAACGGACGTCGAAGCCCGTTCCCTCGAAGCTGCGGACAAGAGCACGCAGGGCGCCCGCGCCTGACCTTTCGCCCATGGCCGGGGGTTTGAGCGCCCTCACCGACCGGTGCACCTCCTCGAAGGCCTGCGCGGCGAGGTCCCTGGCCCGCTCCATCTGCTCCAGGGCCTTCTCCGGTCTCTTCTCGGCCGTCTTTACGGCGGCCTCGGCCTGCAGCTTGACCGCCGTGAGGTGGTGTCCTAAGGAGTCGTGGATCTCGCGCGCCATCCTGGCGCGTTCCTCGGAGAGGGTAAGCTCGCGCACCCTCCCGGCGTAGCGCCGCAGTTCCGCGTGGGCGGCCTCCAGGTCCCCGAGCAGATCCTCCGCCCGCTCCCGGCTCCGCCGCGCGTCCATGACCGCCGCACCCACGCCGATGGCGACCACGGCGAAGAATGCGAGCCGCGTAATGGTTACCCCGACCCTCTCTTCCGACGGACCGAGGAACGTGTCTCCCGGGAGCTCCATCAGGGAACCGACGAAGACGACGGTTAGGAACGCGAACGCGTAGGCGACGCCCCGCCGCGTCCCGAACAGGAACGCCGCGTTGGCGAACGCCAGGGGATAGAACCCGTAACCCCAGGCGTATCCCGACAGGAAGACCACGGCGGTCGCGGCCAGCAGGAAGGCCGGTGAGAGGAGTTTTCTCCGGCGGCTTGCAGAAGGACGCCAGGGCAGCGCCAGCCACACGGCTACCAGTACCGCGCAGGCTAACGTCACCGGTGCAAGCCCGGGGGCCGGTCCCACACCCAAAGGGTCGACCACGCGGAAGACGTAGTTCAGGACGAGGATGGACCAGAAGAGAAGGTCGAAGATCGCCGGCCGGTCCGGGTCCCTCACGAGCCCCGCGACCGCGCCGGCGATCACCCCGACGGACCCGAAGTGCGTTCGTCCTTTCCGGGCCTGCCCACCCGACCCGGAGTTTGTATCGTCCGCGTCCACGCCTTAACTCTAGCGCCTCCCGCGCCGCCGATCATCGGTCCGCCGTCACTTTCTCCCGTGATGGACGTAACGCCGTCGCGTGAGGTGCTCACGATAGAAGGTGCGTACGGAGTGATCCGCGGCAGATTACGGCGGATACACGCCTTGTTAGATTCGGACACGAAGGATCTGGCGATCTGAGCGAAGGAGTCCGGATGGAGCCCACAACCAAGAGCGACGTCGTCGCGGAGTCCGGTAGCGATCCGCGGGAGTCGAGGCCTAACGACGGCGCGGAACAAGGGACGGTCTGGTGGCGCGTGGCGCCCGCGCTCGGGCTGTTCTTCCTCGCCCCGCTGGTTGGGGAGTACCTGCTCGGCAATGTACCCTTCTCGGCCATCGCCGGGGTGTTCATCCTCGCGCCGATGTACGGTGGTGGGGCGCTCCTCGTTCGCGAGGTGGCGCGTCGCGGCGGGCGTGGCTGGCCGACCATCCTGGTGCTCGCGCTGGCCTACGGCGTGCTCCAGCCGAGCCTGATCGACCACTCGATGTTCTACCCGCCGGTGCTGAAGGGCCTCGATTTCCGGGAGGCCGCGTTCATCCCCGCGCTCGGCATCAGCGCCGCCGGCGCGGTCGCCTTCCCGCTCGGGCACGCGATCTGGAGCATCGGCGTGCCGATCGCCCTCGTGGAGACTTTCGTCCCCGACCGCCGTACGACGCCGTGGCTGGGCAGGTTCGGCCTGACGGCCACCGGCATCGTCTTTCTCCTCGGTTCAGCCCTCATCTTTTCAGACAGCCTGCAGACGCTCCCGACCGCGCCGCAGACGGTCGGTGCGGCTGCGGTGGTCGTGGCTTTAGTCTGCGTCGCTTTCCTGATCGGCAGGGGGGCCCGGCCGAAGATCGACCGTCGGGCTCCCAATCCCTGGCTCGTGGGCGTGGTGGCGTTCGTCGCGTCGAGCCTGTTCTTCGCCAAGAGCGAGACCTGGCCGAGCTTGACATTCGGGCTCTTGCTTCTTGCCGTTATGAGGGTCGTGATCACGCGCTGGTCGCGGCGCGCGGGCTGGGGCGCCGCCCACCGTCTCTGGCTGGTCGGCGGCGCGTTGCTGACCTACGCCTGGGGCGGCTTCGTCCTCACGGAGCTCTATGGCCGGACCGGCGCTATCGACCGGATCGGCAACGTCGTCCTGGCCCTCGCCGCGGTCGCCCTGCTCGCCGCGGCCATCCGGAAAGTACGCGAAACGAAAGGATCGAGATGAACCCGTACGGCCGACAGGATCGCGTCCAGCAAGGAGCCCGGTACATGGGACCAGGTGCGTCGCCCCACGGCAGCGAGACGGTGGTGTCGGAACGTTTGTGGGCCCGGGTCATGATGTGGATCGGGTTCCCACTCCTGGGCGCCGGGGCCGGGTGGCTGCTCAAGTCCGTGGCGGGCTGGGTGGTGTCCCTCCCGTGGGCGCCGCTGCAAGGCCCGTTCGAGCTCGCCGACCAGCTCATCGCGTCCTTCGGCGAGCCGCGGGCCACGGTCGGCGCCCTCGCCGTCGGGGCCGTCGCCGGTCTGGTGCTCGCCTTCATCGCCGAGCAGGAGAGCCTCACCGTCGCCCTCTCCCACGATCGGGTGAGCACGAAACGCGGTGAATCCGCAAGAAGCATCGAACGCGCTTCGGTGAACGCCGTCTTCCTCGACAAGAAGCAACTCGTCCTGCTCGGCCGGTCGGGCGAAGAGCTGGCCAGGGAAGCCTCCGACCTCGACGCCGACCGCCTCAGGGAGGCCTTTGTCGCCCACGGTTACCCCTGGCTGGCCGGCGGAGATCCGTACGAGGACGAGTACCGGCTCTGGGTAGAGGACACGCCGGATCTCCCGGCGGGCGCCGACGCCCTGCTGAAGGCCCGCGGCCGGGCGCTGGGCAGAGGCGACGAAGGCAAAGACGACGCGGCGGCCTTGCGCGCGGAGCTCGCCAGGCTCGGCATAGTGGTCCGCGAAGAGAAGAAGCGGCAGTACTGGCGCCGAAGCACAGGGACATCTGGTCGGACCCTCTAAAGCGGTCTGCCAGATCCCCGGAATCGCCACCCAAAGCGTGCGCCGGCAATCGTCGGGCAAACGAAACCGGGCAATTCCCCAGCGGCCAAAAAGCTGACAAGCTGAGAGCGAGGCCGCCAGGCCGAAGCGTGCTGAAAGCGGAGGCGAAGCCGAAGCGTGCTGAAAGGCGCCAAAGGCGCCGTGCTGAGCTGGCGAAGCCAGCGTGCTCCCTACAGCAGCAGATAGATGCCGGCGGCGACGCTCGCGGCGCCGATTATGAGCATCCTCACCCCCGCGATGATGTGGATGCCGCGTTCGGAGATGGGGCCTATGCCGCCGCGTTGGCCCTTGCCGCCGCGCAGGAGGGCGTAGGCCGAGAAGGAGAGTGCGGCGATGCCCACGAGGAGGAGCAGGACGCCGAAGGCCACGGAAGGGTCCAAGAGATCTAGCCCGCGCCGTTGCCCCTGGCGTGGGACATGCGGGAGAGGAGGGTGCGGAAGCGGGGGTCGGAGTGGAGGGGGGGGAACTCGCGGGGGCTCTTGTTGTGGTCGCCGTCGCTCT
>CAXTDD010000178.1:0-5954 GCA_964242955.1 uncultured Rubrobacteraceae bacterium
CACGCTCCCTACGGTCGCTCTCAGCACGCGGCCTTGCAGGCCGCTTTCAGCTTTTGGGGTGGATGGCGTCGCTACAGGCGTCGCACGAGCCTTCACCCCGGCGGCGCCGTTCAGAGCAGCCCCTTATGCGGGAAGCGACTGGACTCGAGCAGTTCTAGCTGAAAGCCGCCGTCAGGCGGCGTGCTGAGAGCGGAAGCCGAAGGCTGGAGCGTGCTGAAAGCGCAGGCGAAGCCGGAGCGTGCTGAGAGCCTGCGAAGCAGGCGTGCCGCGACGACCGAAGGGAGGAGCCTCAAGCGCCAAAGCGGTTGAGCTTCAGGGCGTGGCCCATGAGGTAGCCCATTATCTCTTTGGCCGGGAAGACGCCCAGAGAGCCGCCGGCGCACGGGCGTTCCCCGAAGCGGTCGGTCGTCGGGAGGGTGTACGGGGAGTTTATGAGGATGGGTACGCCGTGCCAGGAGTGGCTCTTCATCTTCGCCGGTGTCGCGTGGTCGCCCGTGATGGCGAGGGCTTCGGGGCCGAGGTCCAGGAGGCCGGGGATCTGGGCGTCCACCTCTTCTATGACGGAGGCCTTCCGGTCGAAGTCCCCGTCCTCGCCGGCCGCGTCGGTCGGCTTGACGTGGAGAAAGAAGAAGTCGTGGGCGTCCCAGTTCTCTTTCAGCGTCCGGAACTCTCCGGCGATGCCCTCGCCCTCTTTGAGGATCTCCATCCCGGCGAGGCGGGCGAGGCCCTTGTACATCGGGTAGCTGGCGATGGCGGCGGCGTCGAGGCTGTAGGCCTCCTCGAAGGACGGGAGGGCCGGGTGCATCCCGAAGCCGCGCAGCAGGACGGTGTTCGCCGGGTGCTGGTCGGCCAGGATCTCGTCTGCCTTCTGGACGAAGGCGTTGGCGAGCTCGGCGCTCCTGGCCGCTTCTGGGGAGTCGTCCTGCGGCTTGACGGGGAGCGGCTCTAGCCCGACCCTCTGCGGGTCCGTGTCCGAGAGCTCTCCCGAGAGCCCTGCGCCCCTGAAGACGACGACGGCCCGGTACTCCTTCTCGTGGATGATGAAGACCTCCACGCCGTCGAGCGCGAGGTTGTCGTTCAGGAGGTCGACGAGTTCTTCGCCCTTCTCGGAAGGGATGCGGCCCGCGCGGCGGTCGGAGATCCTGCCTGCGTCGTCCAAAGTCGCGAAGTTGATGCGCGCGGCGAGGTCGCTCTTCTGCAGATCAAAGCCGACGCCGAGCGCCGAGAGCACGCCGCGGCCGACCTGGAAGCGCAGCGGGTCGTAGCCGAAGAGGCCCAGGTGCCCGGGGCCGCTGCCGGGGCTGACGCCGGCGGCCACCGGCCGGGAGAGGCCGAGGTCGGAATCGGCGGCCAGGTCGTCGAGGTTGGGGGTGCTCGCCGCCTCTAGCTCCGTCTCGCCGCCCGGTTGCATCGGGAGGCCGCCGAGGCCGTCCACCACCAGGAGCACTATCTTCGAGTCCGTCTTTACCGACAACTCGCGCATGAGGTCGAGGTCCAAGGCGACATCCTCCTGTTCGCATCCGGGGTCCCGGCAGTCTACCAAACGGTTTTCCCCCGGTCCCTCCGTCCCGAATCGAGCTCTTGGGAGCGCGCGCGGAGGACGTATGATCCTCGTAAGGATTCGTTACGTTTCTTGGGAAAGGAGAGCGCGTGTTTCTCGGCTTGAGAACGGTCATTTACCATGTAGGAGACCTGGATCTGGCGAAAGAGTGGTACGGTACCGTCCTGGGCTTCGGACCCTACTTCGACGAGCCTTTCTACGTGGGCTTCGAGGTCGGGGGTTTCGAGCTGGGGCTGCAGCCGGACGAACCCGGCGCCCCTCGCTCCTCGACCGGTGTTACCGCCTACTGGGGCGTGGAAGACGCCGCCGCCTCGCACGCGCGGCTCGTCGAACTGGGGGCGAAGGAGTACGGCGGCGTCCGGGACGTGGGCGGCGGCATCCTGGTCGCGACCGTCATGGACCCCTTCGACAACGTCTTCGGCATCATCGAGAACCCGCACTTCTCGCTCGAAACCGAATAATCGTCCGGGATAGGTCCCGCTACGTCCGTCTTCTGCTAGGCTTCGCGGTGGCCGCAACATGCTTCCACGGACACGCGGGGGACCGATGAAGACAGCGACGATAGACCTGAACTTCCTGGGCTCGGAGAAGGTCACAGCCTCCTTCCTCCTGCTCGGCGAGGGCTCGGCCGCCGTCGTCGAGACGGGACCAACGTCCTGCCTCGAACACTTCAAGAGCGGTCTTAAGGACAACGGTGTCTCCCACGAGGACGTCCGGCAGGTATTTCTGACGCACATCCACCTGGACCACGCGGGCGCTTCGGGGCATCTGGCGCAGGTTCTGCCCAACGCGGCGTTCTATGTGCACGAGCTCGGATACCCGCACCTGGCCGACCCTTCCAAGCTGGTGAAGAGCGCGACCCGCATCTACGGTGACCGTATGGAAGAGCTCTGGGGAGAAGTCCTCCCCGTGCCGGAGGATCGCCTGGTCGTGCTCGGCGACGGGGAGGAGGTGGAGGTCGCGGGCGGCCGCCTCGTCGCCCATGATACCCCGGGGCACGCCTACCACCATCTGGCGTACCTGGAGCCCGGGAGCGGTTCCCTCTTCGCCGGGGACGTGGCCGGCATCCGGCTGCCCGGCCAGTCGTACGTCAGGCCGCCGACCCCGCCGCCCGAGGTCGACGTCGAGGCGTGGGTGAGGAGCATAGAGAAGATCCGGCAGATAGACCCGGGCAGCATCCACCCCACCCATTTCGGCTCCTACGACGACGTAGACCGCCACCTCTCCGAACTGGAACAGCGCCTCCAGGACTGGCTGCTCTTCGTCGAGGAGCAGGTGGACGAGGGCGCCGGGCGCGAGGAGATAGCCGAGCAACTCGGGATCAAAGGCGACGCCGAGATGCTCGCCGAGGGCGCCGACCCCCAAGAGTCCGAACGCTACGACCTCGCTGGCAACTACGAGATGCTGACCACCGGCATCCTGCGCTACGTGGAGCGCCGCCGCAGGGAGAGCTAGTCAGCACGCATCAGGCCTTGCGGCCTCCGCTCACGGCAAAGACCCGAACCCCCACCCACGTAGGCCTCGTAGGGGAGGGTCTCAAACGCGTCCAAGGCCAGGCAACGTGATACCCGCCCACGAACGCCAGGCAAACGCGACCGGGCGGGCCCCCGACGGCCAAGAAGAGTTGACGAGCCGAAAGCGAGGCTGCAAGGTCCGAAGCGTGCTGAAAGCCTCCGAAGGGGGCGTGTCCTCCGGGGTGTATGGCGGCCGACTTCCGGGTATCATGGAGGCGTAACAATCTGGGCGGGGGCGCAGATCAACCTGCGGGCATGGCACGCTACAGGCATGGGTGGTCATGAACGGCGAACAAGAGAGCCCTCGGACCGGACCGGAGATAGGGCGCAGCCTGCAGAAGGCCCGCGAAGATAAAGGCCTCTCGCTCCAGCAGGTAGAGCAGGAGACCAAGATCCGGTCCAGGTACCTCCGCGACCTCGAACGGGAGAACTTCGGCGTTTTGCCCGCCGTCTACATCCTCGGTTCCCTCAAGACCTACGCGGACTTTCTCGGCCTCGACGGGACGGCCCTCGCGCGCGAGCTCAGGGGCCGCGCCGAGCAGGACGAACCCGAGGTGGCCGCTGGCGACGGGAACCTGCAAACGATGGACGACGATTACGAGGCGGCCCCCGTGATCGCCGTCGGCTTCAACCAGTTGTTCCTCGGCATGGGCGTCATCCTGATCTCGATCCTCGCGATAATGACCCTCGTCTTCGCCGTCGCGCAGGACGACGGAACGCTCGTCTCCCAAATGGAGGTGCCATCGACGGACGAAGCACCATCCGAGATAGCCCTGGCCGGAAACGTGAACCCCGAGCCCCGGGACGCCCGGGCGACCAGCGACGAGCAGAACGCGAAGCAGCACGACAAGCCCGAAACGCCGAAAGATGACGAAGTCGAGAAGGATCGGGACGAGAAAGAGCAGCAGGAAGCGCCTTCGCCGGCGACGGCCTTCGATGGCGTGAAGTTCGTCCCCATGTCGCCGTCTGCGTCCCCGGCGACGGCCGTAGCCAGCGCTTCCGCGACCGCGGCGCCTGCGGGCTCGCCGCCGGCCACCGGGACGACCCCCAACGTTGACGCGCCTCCGACGCCCGACGCCAACACGTCCCCGGAACCGGCGCCCACCGCTCCTGCGACGGAGAGCTCCGCCCCGGCGACCGCGCCGCCGGACGCCGCACCGTCCTCCCCCGAGCCGGTCGAAGCCGGGGCGTCCTCGCCCACGCCGTCCGACGGCGAACCCGGCGCAGCCTCCGTCCAGCCCGCCGTTCCTGCCGGGGGTGGAGGCGCGAATGCTTCCCCTGTACCGGGGGGTGGAGCGGGGCAGGCCTCTACACCGATCAACGCGGCCGACCCTGGCCGTATCTCCGTCGAGATAGACAGAAGAGTAGAGGAGGCCTTCAAGGGCGCGGGCCTCAGCCGGTAGGCGGCTTCCCGGAGAGTACCCGCACCCACTTCAGGGTACGCGGCTGCGGAACAGACCCCAAGACCTGTGTCCCTGCCGCGGGCCTTCACAGTCCCGGCCACGGATCTGCGTCGTCCCGTACCGGAGAATTCACCGTCCAATCACCCTCGGGCCGAAAATAGATCCAAACTCTCCCGATCGCCGTATACCCACTATCCGCGTCGAAAAGGTGGATCCAGAGAGGAGAGACGAAGCACCCTTGCCTTCGTTCGAAGGTGGGGTGGCGGAAGGGTGGGTCAACCCCGATCCGGCAAGGCAAACCAAACGAAAGGTACAGATTTGTTGCAGCACGCAGTGCCGAACCGCACCACCGGACGGCTCCTCATGGGATTTGTCTTTCTGGGCCTGTCGCTCGCGCTATTGCTCGTCTGGATGGCGCCGGGCGCCTCCGCGCAGCAGGCGCCCGGCGGCAAGGTCTTCGGCCTGACGGTCGACGACAGGCTCGTAAGCTTCAACCAGACCGACCCCGGTAGGATCCTCAACAACGCGCCCATCAGGGGAGTTCAGCCCGGTGAGAGCATAGTCGGGATCGACTTCCGCCCGGCCACCGGGATGCTGTTCGGCATCGGTGACACCAGCCGGGTGTACCGCATCAACGTCCGCACGGGGGTGGCGACCGCGGTCGGCGCTCCGTTCACGCCGGCGCTCAGGGGCAACGTTTTCGGTGTGGATTTCAACCCCACCGTTGACCGTATCCGCGTCGTGAGCAACGCCAACCAGAACCTGCGCCTCAACCCGGATACGGGGGCCATCGCGGGGGCCGACACGGACCTCCAGTACGGCGCGGGCGACCCGAACGCGGGCCAGGACCCCGAGGTCGTGGGCTCCGCCTACACCAACAACGTGGCGGGGGCGACCAGCACCATGCTCTACGGCATAGACTCGAAGTTCAATACTCTCGTCGAGCAGGACCCGCCCAACAACGGAACACTGCTGACCGAGGGCAGCCTGGGCGTCAACACCAACGTCCTGGTCGGCTTCGATCTCGCCCCCGGATACCGGGGCCTGGCGTCGTTGACGCCGGAAGGCAGGAGGTCCAGGCTCTACGCGGTGAGCTTCGCGTCCGGCCGGGCTACGGACCGGGGCCAGATCGGCACCGCCCGCAACATCCGGGACATCGCCATACCGCTTGGCGCGCCTGCCAACTAGATAGAACGCGGGCTGATCTGCAGGGACGCGGGGCCGGGCATTAGTCTGGCCCCGTAGTCCGATCGCGAGACGCCCGGTGGCGACGGATCAGGAATTCTTTATGGCTTCGACGACTTCTTGCAGCCCTTGCTTGGCGTCGGAGAAGAGCATCATGGTCTTCTCGGTGTCGTAGAAGAGGGGGTTGTCCACGCCGGCGAAGCCGGGGCTCAGGGAGCGCTTGATAAAGATGACGCGTTCGGCGGCCTCGACGTTCAGGACGGGCATGCCGCTTATGGGGCTGTCCTGGTC
>CAXTDD010000179.1:0-5936 GCA_964242955.1 uncultured Rubrobacteraceae bacterium
GTCCCGGTTGTCGCGACGGCGGCGGGGTTCGGGCCAGTCGAAGAGGTCGGCCGGTAGCTCGGGGATGGGGTCGTTGGCCGAGGTGGCGCGTCGTTTCCGGCTTCGGAAGCGTTCGCGGTCGGGGGGGTCGTCTGGTGGGGGTTGCGGGTCTTCGTCTCCGTTTGCCGAATAGCTGCCGGCCTGCTTGCGGTGGATCCTGGGCGGGCCATTGCGCTCCGGGACGGCGTCCGGGGCCGGGTGGTCCTCGCCGGGGCCCGTGGTGCCGTCGTCGACGGGCTTGTCGTCGGTGCGGTCCTCGTCGAGGGTGTCCGCCGCCGCCTCGTCCGTGGGGAAGGCGCGCGTCTCGGCGTCCTCGGACGGGTCGAGGTCCTCTTCGTCGGTGACGACCGTTCGGGAGGCTTCGATCTGGTCCAGGTAGCGGGCATCGCCGGTCAGGAAGGCCAGGATCTGGGCCGTGAACTCGGCGGGGCGTTCGACCATGGGCACATGCCCGCAGTCGTCCAACAGGCAGATCTCGGCCCGCTCGACGCTGCCGGCCCAGGCGCTGACGGAGTGGGGGTCCACGATCTGGTCCTCCTCGCCCGAGACGAGGAGCATGGGCATCTTGATGATCCTGGCCTGCCGCACGAGCCTGCCCCGGGCTATCTCCCGCCTGGAGATGCTCAGAGTCTGGGCCGCCGCCGCGGGCGTGGGCCTCCCGGCGTCCTCGACGAGCTCGTCGGTGAGGTCTTCGGGATCGGCGACGAAGGGGCGCATCCACATCCTGCGGACGGGCGTCGCCGCGCGACCGAGGGCGAAGAAGAGGGGCCCGATAACGGGCAGCGTCGCGAGCCACAGCGGGGTGGGAAGGTCGATCTGGTCCTCATCGGCGGGCGCCGAGACGAGCACGACCCTCCCCACGACGTCGGGATGGTCGGCGGCCAGCTTGACGGCCATGTTGCCGCCGAGGTCGTGGCCTATGACGCTCGCCCGGGTGAGCCCGAAATGGGCGCAGAACGCGTAGAGGAGCCTGCTCCCGTTGCGCACGCCATACCCCGAGGACGGCTTGTCTGACTCCCCGAAGCCGGCGAGGTCCATCCTGTAGACCGTGAAGCGCTGGGCGAGCCGGCGCGCGAGCGACTCCCAAACCCGGGAGGAGGAGAGCCAGCCGTGGACAAGGACCACCGGCGGCCCGCCGCCGATGACGTCGTAGCGGATCCAGGTCCCCTCCAACTCCAGAAACTCCGTGTCACGGGCACTGTCCACCTCGTAGGTGGACCGGCCCAACAAGAACGACGCCGCGACGACCACCAGGATCAACAGAAACAGAACTATCAGAATGGTACTCATACGCGCAATAATAACCTAAATGCCGGCCGCCCGAGAGCCGTCAGCGGCCAGCTCTCAGCCGTCCGCCAGACCGCGACGCTGGCCGCTGAAAGCGGAGGCTAAGCCGGAGCGGGCTGATGGCTGACCGCGCGGGCTTTGGAAGCATTAGCTTCCAGAGCCCGCTCTACCAGCGGCTGCCGAGGACGCGCCGGATCAAGACCGACGCCACTATGGTGGAGGCGAGCGAGAAGGAGGCCTGCAGCAGCGCCTCTTTGACGTCGTCGCCCACGCCGCGTTCCTCGGGCTGCTGGATGAACCTCTCGGCCAGGTTGCTCGCCAGCACGAAGGCTATGGCGGTCGAGAGGACCGATATGAGTAGTTTCTGGGTGTCGTCGCTCACGGCTTGCCGCCTCCCCGTCTCTGGTGTGCGTGGCGCCCGGCCCGGGCGCGTTCGGACGGTTCTACCCGTTTCTCTTCGGGTCTACCCGGGGGTCAGGCGGGTTTGCCCTCCTCGTAGCCGTAGAGGTACGTCAGTTGGGAGCGCAGGATGGGTCGGACGGCGAGGTTTGCGTGGCAGTCGATGCAGAAAAGGACCTCCTCCGGCCGGCCCGGATGGAGGTCGTGGTCCATCATGAAGTCGAGGAGCTCGCTGTAGCGGTCCCCGACCTGGTCCACGAACTCGGAGAACGAGATCTTGCCCGAGATAAGGCGCTCGCAGGCCTCGCAGGCGTCGAGCTTCCCCAGGCGTCGGTTGGTATGCCTGACTATAAGCCCGGGGATGATGTCCCCGGACCCTGCTTCCTCCTTTATCACGCTTTCCCTTTCTAGCCCCAAAGGGGCAGTTTCCCCTGGTCTTTACGCAACACCCCTGTTGCAACCGCCGCCCCTTCGGCCGGCGGTCCGTGCAGTCTACGTTCGGCCCGCCGGTTTGTAAAGCACCGGCCCACCACCGACGGTTTATACTCACCCGTGTCACCGAAACCCCGCCCCGAACGGAGGTCAGGACCATACCGAAGCTTCGCCAGCTCTCCCGTTCCGGACACGGAAAGAGGCGCTAGAGGTTGGCCCGCTCCACGCGCGTGGACCGGGGGGCGCGCGTCGTGATCGTCGGCGCGGGCTTCGCCGGTGCCTCCATGCTCAGACACCTCCCGCCACCCCTCAGAAGGCCCGGAGAGACCCTGCTGGTGGACCGGGAGAGGGAGTGGACCTTCGTCCCCCTGGCCCACGAGGTGGCCGTCGGCCGCGTCCACCCCGACAGCGTCCGCTCCCCCATCGCCCCCCTCTGCCGCGGCGCCTGCACCTTCCTGAACGCGGAAGTCACGGACGTGGACCTCGACGAGAAGATGCTGCACACCACAGAGGGCACCGTCGGGTACGAGTACCTCGTCCTGAACCCCGGCAGCGTGGCGAAGCAACCACCCGCCGCCCTCAAGGAACACACGCAAGCTTTCTGGAGCATCGGCGACGCCCTGGCCTTGCGCGGTTCGCTAAACGACGCCTGGAACCTGGCGACGAGCCCGGGCGTATCGTCCCCCGGCACGCTCAACGTCGCCATCATCGGCGGCGGGGCGACGGGCGTCGAGTTGGCCGGGGAGCTAGCCTCGCTCTTCGACTACCTCAAGAAGCGCTCGCACCGGCGCCCCCCGGAAGAGCCGCGCATCGTGCTCTTCGAGGCCGCGGACCGGCTGATGGGGTGGCTCGACCCGCACTTCGACCGCGTGGCCCGCCAGACCCTCGACGACCTCGGCGTGGAGGTCCGCCTGGGAACACAGGTGGACGAGGCGGGCGCGTCGGGGCTCAGGTTCGGGGGCGAGTTCCTGCCGGCGGCCACGAGGGTGTGGGCGGCCGGAGTCGAGGCCGCGCCGTTGGTGCGGGATCTCCCCGGAGGTCACGACCCGTCGGGCCGCGTCCCGGTGGACGAGCACCTCACCCTGCCCGACCACCCTGAGGTCTACGTGGTCGGCGACTCGGGCGTCTACACGCACCCGAAGCTCGGCCCTCTCCCCCCCACCGCCTCCGTCGCCGTGCAGCAAGGGCCATGGGTCGCCCGCGACCTCCGTCGTCGGCTGAGGGGCGCTGAGAGCCGGCGGGGCAGGCCGCCCTTCCGGTTCTTCGACCGGGGCTACGTCGTGAGCCTCGGCCCCGAGAGCGCCGTCGCAGACGCCGTCGGCCTCAAGCTGCGCGGCCCGGCGGCCCAGGCCCTCTACCGCAGCGTCTTCCTCTACTACATGAAGAGCCGGCGCGACCGTATACTCACCGGCGCCGACTGGGCCATGGAACGCGCCTTCGGACGGCTGGGTTTTGGCCTTTAGCTATTAGCTATTAGCTTTTAGCTTTTAGCCTTTAGCTTTTAGCCTTCGACGGTGGTTTGAACGAAGCTGGCGCGGCGTAGCGGGGACTACTGAGGCGGTTAGGACTCTATCCGTGCCGGAGCCAGGTGCCGCACGACTATGCCGGGCACGTCGTCGGGCGTTACGCGGGTGTACCAGACGTCGTCGGGGAAGATGAAGACGACCGGGCCCTCCTCGTGGCGGCGGGTGCAGGCGTTGCGCAGGACGACGGAAGACGACATCCCACGCCGCTCCACCTCGTCCTTAAACATGTCCAGGAGCTCGCCCCCGCCCTTCGCGCCGCAACGGCCCTCTCCCGGCGTGGCGCAGACGAAGATCTGTCGAAAACTGCCCATACGCGAATTCTACGCCCGGCCGCAGAGAAGTCCAGGAAGCTACCGGCCGGCAGCTTCCGTTGAACAGCACCACCTCCAGCGCAGGCACCGCCACACAGCACCGCGAACCCAAGACGCCCCGGCGGACGGACGGACCACCGCCCCGAAACGACTTGCTAAAAGCTAAAGGCTAATGGCTAACTGCTAAAAGCTAAAAAGTCGTCGCGGAGAGGCCGGTTTCGGCGCGTTCCTGGATGCGGCGGGCGGTGCCGGTCTCTTTAGCCCGTTCGGCCACGGCCTCGGCCACGGCGGGGGCGACGCGTTCGTCGAAGACGGAAGGGATTATGTAGTCGTCGGAGAGCTCCTCCTCGGGGATCACGTCGGCCATGGCGTTGGCGGCGGCGAGCTTCATCTCCTCGTCTATCTCGCGGGCGCGGACGTCCAGGGCGCCGCGGAAGATGCCGGGGAAGCACAGGACGTTGTTGATCTGGTTCGGGTAGTCGCTGCGGCCGGTGGCGATGATCCTGGCGTGGCCCATCGCGAGCTCGGGCCGGATCTCGGGGTCCGGGTTCGCCATGGCGAAGACTATGGGATCCTCGTTCATGGTCTTGAGGTGCTCGACGCTCAACACGTTCGGGGCGGAGAGGCCGAGGAAGAGGTCGGCGCCGCGGACGGCTTCGGCCAGGTCTCCGGTCCGGCCTTCGGGATTGGTGTTCTCGGCGAACCAGCGCTTGGCCGGGTTCAGGTCCTCGCGGCCCTCGTGCACGATGCCCTTGGAGTCGCAGCCGACAACGTTCGTGGCGCCCGCGGCCATGATGATCTTGGCGCAGGCCACGCCCGAGGCGCCCACGCCGTTCACGACCACGCGCAGATTATCGACCTTCTTGCCGACGATCTTGAGCGAGTTGATGAGCGCCGCGAGCACCACGACCGCCGTCCCGTGCTGGTCGTCGTGGAAGACCGGGATGTCCAGGTCCTTCTTGAGGCGCTCCTCGATCTCGAAGCACCGGGGCGCCGAGATGTCCTCCAGGTTGATGCCGCCGAAGCCGGGGGCGAGGGCCTTGACGGTCGCGACGATCTCGTCAGCGTCCTTCGTATCCAGGCAGATCGGGAAGGCGTCCACGTTGGCGAACTGCTTGAAGAGGGCGACCTTGCCCTCCATCACCGGCATCGCCGCCCGCGGGCCGATGTCCCCGAGGCCGAGCACGGCCGTTCCATCGGAGACCACGGCCACCGTGTTGCGTTTGATGGTGAGGTTGAAGGCGCGTTCGGGGTCGTCGTGGATCGCGCGACACACCCTGGCGACCCCCGGCGTGTAGACCATCGAGAGGTCGTCGCGGGTCCGGATCTGGAGCTTGGAGCGAACCTCGATCTTGCCGCCGAGGTGCATCAGAAACGTCCTATCCGAGACGTTTACGACCGTGACCTCCGGCAACTCCTCCACGACCTCGACTATCCTCTGGCCGTGCTCCGAATCGCGGGCGTTCACGGTGATGTCCCGGACGGTCCTATCCTCCCGCATCCGGACGATGTCCACCGCCCCCACCAGCCCGTCCGTCTCCCCGACGGCCGTCAGGATCTTGCCCAGAGACCCAGCCCGGTGTGGAAACTCGACCCTCAACGTAAAACTGTAGCTAGCACTCGGTATAGCTTCCACGATGCGTTCCTCCTTTTGATGAGCCCGCCCCACACGCCCCCGCGGATGCAATTGTATTGCATCCAGCACGGCGCTTCGCGCCTTTCAGCCCGCTCCGGCCTATGGCCTCCGCTCTCAGCACGCCTCGGGCCTCGCGGCCCTCGCTCTCAGCACGCTTCGGCCTGCTTCGCAGGCCTCGCTTTCAGCTTTCCGCCGTTCCGGCCCGTCCCTGATGCGTCGCAGAGACCGCTTCTCGTGGTTCTATGTTGGTACCGTCCGTCCGGCGCTCCAAAGCCACGCCGCCCACCAAAAAGCTGAAAGCAGCCG
>CAXTDD010000180.1:0-5914 GCA_964242955.1 uncultured Rubrobacteraceae bacterium
CTCGTAGGCCTGCTCGTCGGTCTTGACTTCGAGGGGGAGGTCGGGGCTCGGGGTGTCGAACTCCTGAACGGGGAACTTCTGGGCGGCGTTCTGCATGTAGAGAGACCAGATGTCCAGGGGGTAGTTCTCGCCGTTGATCTCGGCCAGCCCGTTTATGTTGACCATCGGGCGCCGGTCGTTGGGGTAGCCGACCCACACGCTCGTCGAGAGCTGCGGGATAAAGCCCACGAACCAGGCGTCTATGAACTCGTTGCTCGTGCCCGTCTTGCCGGCCGAGGGGCGCCCGATCTCCTCGTCCAAATCGTGGTAGTAGCTGGCCGTCCCCCGCTCGACTACGCCGCGCAAAGAGTCCGTGACCACGGCCGCCTCGTCCCGGCTGAGGGCCTGCTCCCCGGCCAGCCGGTGCTCCTCGACCGTCTCCTCCTCGCCGTCGTTCTTCTCCCGGGTCACCTTCTGTACCAGGTAGGGCTCCATGTGTGTGCCCGCGTTGGCGAAGGTCGAGTACGCCGAGGCCATCTCCAGCGGGGTCACACCGATCCTGAGTCCCCCGATGGCCGTGGACGGGTAGGCGTCTAGCTCGCTCTCAATACCCAGCTCGCCCGCCATATCCACGACCCTCTGCAGGCCGAGGTCGAGGGCGAGTTGCACGAAGACCGTGTTGTCCGAGTCGGCCATGGCCTTCTCCAGTGTGATCGGACCCCGCTCGATAAAGTCGTAGTTGTCCACCACGTAGGGCGCCTCGTCCTCCATCGGCACCTCCAGATGCTTGGAGACGTACATCGTCTCCGGGGACAATCCCTGGTCCACGGCCTCGGCGAAGACGAAGGGCTTGAAGGAGCTGCCGGACTGGCGGTGGGCCTCGGTCGCCAGGTTGAACTTGACCTGCCTGAAGTCCGAGCCGCCGACCATGGCCTTCACCGCGCCCGTGCCGGGGTCCACGGAGACGAGGGAGGCCGAAGGGTCGCCTGCCGCGGGGTCCACGATGGAGTCCACGGCGGTGTCCGCCATCTCCTGCAGCTCCGGGTCGAGGGTCGTGTAGATCTTCAATCCCCCCTCGTAGACCGCGTCGTCGCCGTACTCCCTGGCGAGCTCTTTGCGGACGGCGTTGAGAAAGTACTCGTTGTCGTTCTCGTACTCGATGCGGCCGCGGCTGAGGTTCAAGTCGGTCCCCACCGCCTCGTTGTGCTGCTTCTTGGTGATGTAGCCGTAGTTGAGCATCCGGCCGAGGACCACGTCGCGGCGCTTCTTGGCCGACGCGGGGTCGGCGAAGGGGTCGTAGACGCCGGGGAGGTTGATGATGCCGGCCAGGAGGGCTGACTCCGGAAGCGTGAGGTCGGCCGCGTCCTTGTTGAAGTAGGTCTTGGCGGCGGCCTCGGCGCCGTAGGCGTTGGCCCCGAAGTACACGGTGTTCAAGTACTGCTCCAGGATCTCTTTTTTGGAGTTTTCTTTTTCGTACTGCCAGGCGAGAGATCCCTCGACGAACTTGCGCTGGAAGCTCGGGATGTAGCGGTCTTCCTGGGCGATGTAGGTGTTCTTGATGAGCTGCTGGGTGATGGTCGAGCCGCCCTCCTGGATGGAGAGGTTCTTCGCGTTCTCCACGGCGGCGCGGCCTATGGCCTCGAAGTCCAGGCCCCTGTGCTCCTCGAAGCGGTGGTCCTCGATGGCGACCGCCGCGTCCCGGAGCGTCGGGTCGATCTCGTCCAGGCCCACGACGAAGCGGTTCTGGACGCCGAAGAGCTGCTCGACGACCTTGCCGTTGGTGTCGTAGACCGTGGAGGTCTGGGCGAGCTCGGTGGAGCGATAGTTGCTGAGTTCGGGCATCCCCGCGGCGAAGGAGCGGTAGGCGCTGACGGAGCTAAGGAAGAAGAAGACGCCGCCGAGGATCGCCGCCGCGCAGAGGAGCAGGAAGACGTTCCTCAGCCTCTGCAACATCCGGCTGCCGCTCCGCCGGCGCTCCCGACGGCGGCGGCGGCCGATCCTGACCAGGTCACCGTTCTGCATGAAGCCGCTATTATACAAAACGGCCCTCGAAAACCGGACAAGGAGCCCCCATCATCCCCACACGCCTCACCAGGAAAGACTTCCCCGCCCTCGCCGGCAACGACTTCGCCTACCTGAACTCCGGCGCCAGCGGGCCTCCACCCCGCCACGTCATAGCAGCCATGCGCGAGGCGGACGAGCTCTGCTCCGGCCCGGCCTACCTCGAAGGCGCGGGCCTCTTCGCCCGCCAGGCCGAGGCCAACGCCGGCGCCCGCCAGGCAGCGGCCCGCCTCGTAAACGCCGGCCCCGACGACGTCGCCCTCACCCAGAACACCACCCACGGTATGAACCTCGGCGTCGCCGCCATCGACTGGAGGGGAGGCGACGAGGTCGTCTCGACCACCACCGAACACCCCGGAAGCCTCATGCCGCTGCACGCCGCGGCGCGGCGCTTCGGGGTCAGGACCACGCTCCTCTCGCCGCCCGTAACGGCGGAGAAGATCGAGGCCGCCCTGACCCCGCGCACCCGCCTCGTCTCGCTCTCCCACGTGGACTGGACCAACGGAGAAGTGCTTCCGCTAGAAGAGATCTGCTCTTTAGCCCGCGAACGGGGCATCCTGACGCTCGTGGACGGCGCCCAGTCCGTCGGCAACGTCCCCGTGGACGTCCCCTCCACCGGCGCGGACATGTACGCTTTTACCGGCCACAAGTGGGTGCTCGGCCCCGAGGGCATGGGCGCGTTCTACGTCAGGCCGGGCCTCCCCGTCCACAGCCCCAACGTTGGCTACCTCTCGCTTCCGAGCCCCACCGATTTCGACAGAGAGGGCGACTACGAGTTGCGTCCCGACGCCCGGCGCTTCGAGGCCTCGACCATGAGCGCGGGCCTCGCCGGCGGGTTCGCCGCGGCGGCCGACGCCGTCCGCGAACGCGGGGAGGGAGGATTCGCGGAGATCCGGCGCAGGGCCGACCTCCTGATGGACCTGCTCTCGGACCTATCGCGCGTAACCCTGCGCTCGCCGAGGCCCGCCCAAAGCGGGCTCGTCAGCTTCGAGATCGACGGCGTGGAGGCCAGAGCCGCCGCCGAACGCCTGCTGGACCAGAGGTTCGTCCTGCGCTACGTCCCCGGCCCGAGCCCCTACGTCCGGGCGAGCACGCACCTCTTCAACACCGACGAAGAGCTGGAGGCGTTGGCACGCGCCGTCGACGGACTCTGAAGCGGTCGACGAGAAGGTCCACCTGCCACGAGGGGCGAGCGCTCGACAGAACGCCGTCTACCGGGACTTCACGGTCAGCCCAAAGCCGTAGGAGACGTCTCCCTCCGGCATCGTGGCGAACACGTCGAGCACGTACTCGCCGTCGGGCAGGTCGGCGGCGATCCGCGCCCGGGTCTCGGAGCGTCGCGCCTTAAGATCCTTTTCCCCCAAACCGTTGCGGGCCGAGATCCTGAGCGAGTCGAGTTTCTTCCCCTTGTAGACGAAAGTCATGGACGCGCCGGACCGCACCACGAGTTCGTCCTTGCCGACGTTTGTCCCGGTCCCATCGACGCAAGCTCCGCTGCCGCCCGTAAACCAACAATAGGTCCCGATCCCTGCCTCCACGGTCTTCCCCCCGTAGGAGAGCGTGCTCCCGGGCGGCTCTGGGGTCGCCATCATGGTGGCCGGAGGTTGGGAACTTATCTCCGCGTTCGTCTCGGGACGCTGGCGGCTGCCCGTCGCGGCGTCATCGGAGCCACCGGACGTCCTCGCCGCGGCACAGCCAGAGACGAACGCGCCAATGCAAACCGCGAGGACCAACACGGCCAGACCCCGTCCGATGCGATGGCACAAAACGAACATGTTTACATTGTAGGCGCTGGGCGTGCCCCCGGTCAAAGCGCGGCCCTGCCGGCCGCAGACGGTTCTGGTCTGCTAGGCCATCTCGATCAGGACGTCCACCGCGGCGTCGATGTCCGGGACGAGGTGGTCGGGTTCGGCCGCGCGGAGGGTCTCTTCGGTGAAGGCCCCCCAGCTTACGGCGACGCTCCGTACCCCGGCGGCCCTGGCGGCGGCCACGTCAAAGGGAGAGTCGCCGACGTAGGCGGCCTCCTCGCGGGGGATGTCGCCGAGTAGCTCCAGGCCCTTCCACAGCGGTTCGGGGTTCGGTTTGTGCTCGGTGGTGTCCTCCATCGTGACGAAGATGTCGGTGACGTTCCGGAGGGCCGGGAAGGAGGTCAGGGCCATCTCGACGGCCTGGCGGCGTTTGGAGGTGACGACCGCCACCTTCACGCCGGCGTCGCGCAGGCGGGCGAGGGAGGTGTCGACGTCCGGAAAATCCCTTATGTAGGTTTCGTGTTCTTTCTCGTTGTAGGCGCGGTAGGAGTCCATGAGCGCTGCGACGTGGTCGGGGTCTATCAGCTCCATCTGGCGGGGCATGGGCTGGCCGACGTTCTGCATGAGGACTTCGCGGGGTATATCGTCGCGGCCCAAGACCTCGCCGGTGGCGTGGCGGAGGCCCTGGTAGATCAACTCGGTCGTGTCCACGAGCGTGCCGTCGAAGTCGAAGAGGGCCACGGAGAGCTTCATCGGTCGAGGCCGTTCAGGAGATTTCCGACGTCCCAGGTGCCGATCTCTTCGAGGCCCGCGTCGTCGGTGAGTTCCAGGTGGACGGGGGTGACGCTGATCTCACCGTCCGCGATGGCCGCGAAGTCCGTGCCCTTCTCCTCGTGGTAGCCGGGCGGGTTATTGTAGATGTCGTAGCCGACCCCGCCCGCATCGTCCTTGACCTCGACGAGCTCGTCCTTGTACATGCGCCGGCCGAGCCTGGTGACCCTCGCCCCTTTCAGGTCTTCGCGGGTTTTGTTCGGGGCGTTGACGTTGAGGATCCGCCCCGGCGGGAGGCCTTTTAGGGCGATCTTCGCCAGGCGGGCGACGAAATCGGCGGCGGCCTCGAAGTGGAGGTCGCCCTCAAGCGGCGTGACCTCGCGCGCGCTCTCGTGCCAGGGGCGGTCTATGCTGAGGGAAACGGCGATGCCGGGCACCCCGATGACGATGCCCTCCATGGCGCCCGCGACGGTACCCGAGTACGTAATGTCGTCGCCCAGGTTCTCGCCGTGGTTGATCCCGGCCACCACCAGGTCGGGCTCGAAGTCCATGAGGCCCAAAGCCACCAGCCGCACGCAGTCCACGGGCGTCCCCGTGCAGGCGTAGCCCATCACCCCGTCGGCCATCTCGCGCCGCTCGACGCGCAGGGACCTTCCGAAAGAGATGCTCCGCCCGACGCCGCTCCTGTTCTGGTCGGGGGCGACGGTCAGGACGTCCCCCACCTTCTCCAGCGCCTGGCGGGCGGCGAGCAGGCCCGGGGCCTCTATTCCGTCGTCGTTGGTCAAAACTATGCGCACGCGGGCCGGGTTCTCCCTCTCTTTTCGGAAACAGCTCCTCTGCAAAATGGGGACGGATTCTATCACCCCGGCGCAGCGGGAAGAAATTGCGTCCCATCAGCCGGGAGCATTGGACAAAGGCCGGATAGTGCGATAGCGTACCGGGGCTGTGATCGCGTAGCCACGAGAGGGGCGTGAAGTCGATGGACGTCAGAGACTGGTTTAAGCATCGCTCCTACGACTACCAGCGGTTCTCCGACCTGGAGGCCCTGGGCCGCAGAAAGCGGGAGCGCGGCCTCACGGTGAGCGCCGTGCTGCCGGGCCGCAACGTGGCCGACACGATCGGCGCGATAATCGACGAGATCTACGCGGTCAACGCCCGCACCAGCGGCGTCCCGCTGGTGGACCAGGTCCTGGTGGTGGACGCCGACTCGCCGGACGGCACGGCCGACGTGGCCGCCGGCCGGGGGGCTGAGGTCTACTCGGAGAACGGGCTGATGCGCGAGCACGGCGGCGCCCACGGTAAGGGCGACGCGATGTGGCGCGCCCTCTCCGTGGCCCGCGGCGACCTGGTGATGT
>CAXTDD010000181.1:0-5904 GCA_964242955.1 uncultured Rubrobacteraceae bacterium
GCGGGGAGCTGGGGCCGCAGCCCAAACCAGCGCGCCAGAGCGTGGGCCGCATAGAGCGCCTGCTCTCTTGGGGCCGCCGGCCGGCCCAACCGCCAGCAGGCGGGCCGGCCCGCCTGCTGGCGTCCTCTACCCTATAGGGAAGGGGCAAACGACAGCCGACCGCTAGCAGCCCCCGAGGGGACGTCCGGCGCGGATCGCCTCTTCCACCTCATCGACGACGGCCACGAGTTCTTCCAGCCCGGGATTCTCGGACCTCGAGCGTCGCCCGCAGAGGCACACCTCCGAGGGCTCATCGGGCTCGTGGGAGAGCTTGTACCACGCCGTCCCGCCTCCCGGGTCGGCGGCGCTGGACCGGCTGGAGACCACGAGGTGGGGCTCCAGGCGCTTCACCTCGGAGGCGAGCGCGCGCAGGCTGACGGCCGTCACCGCCACACCCGGGCGGAGCTCCCTGACGGCGGCGGCGATGACGTCCCTGTAGACGAGGTGCGTGTCCTCGTAGGCGAAAAGGACCCGCGTGGCGCCGGGGAGACGCGAAGCCCCGTCCGGGGGAGAAACTCTGTCGACGAGCACGCTAAGCGCGCCGAGCCGCGTAGTGCAGACCCCCGACCGGATCGTAGACCTGCGGACCGCACCAGTTGCGGCACGTCGGACACCTGCTGACCCGCTCGGCGTAGGAACCGCTCCGTTCGTCGTCGTCGAAGTACACGACGAGGTCGAACGCCCCCACGCCGCGGTTCTCCGTCCAGAGGGAGTGGCCGCAGTTGGAGCAGGAGGCCTCCATATCCACACTCAACCACGCCGACACCCCGCCGTCATGTGCCATAAGATACAGTGCGGCTACACACTTCGATGCGGGCTCGTCCGACGGCTACCGGCAATGGCCTACAGAATGGGTGCGAAAGGCTCCTGTTTCCGTGGCCCGTAATCTAGCATCTCTGCCGTCTCGTGCAACCTGCGGACTATGGTCAGCACGGACCTCGTGGACTTCACCTCTCGCGAGGCGGGCCCTGGCGTGCATCCGGTTCAAACCGTACGGCCCGAAGGACGGGGCACACCCGTCTTTACCGGACAAACGGGACCAGAGCCCGGTAGTGCTCGGCGAGTTGGTCGAAGGTCATCCGGTTGAGACCAGACGGGGACGGGACGACCACGTCCGCGACGCCGGACACGGCGGGCTCCGGCTGGGTGCCCCAGCCGACCTTCGAGGTGGCCCGGAACCACTTGTAGACGCCTATGCCGGTGTAGGCCACGGCCTCGGGCCGCATCCGTTCCAGCGTCGTTTGCAGGGCCGTTGCGCCGGCCCGGATCTCCTCCCGCGTCAACTCGTCGGCCCGGCGCGTCGGTCGTGGACAGAGGTTGGTGAAGCCGATGCCTTCGTCCAGCAGTGCCCCGTCTTCCTCTGGCGCGTACAGACGGTCCGTGATGCCGGCGGCGTGGAGGACCCGCCAGAAGCGGTTACCCGGGTGGGCGTAGTGGTAGCCCGTGTTGCCGGACCTGAGCGACGGGTTGTACCCGCAGAAAACGAGCTTCAGGCCGGGGCGGAGCAGGTCCTTCGCCACGAGGTCCCGCCCGGGGGACTAGCCCTCGTCGCGCTCCTCGCGGCGCCTGCGCCTGCGGGCGCGGCGCTCCTCCGCCTCCGAGACGCGCTCGCGGTCGATCTCCTCCGTCCTGTCGTCCGTCTCCCCCGCCGACGTCTCGCCCCTGGACGCCGTGCCCCCGCCGGCGGACGTGCGATCGTCCGTCGCGGTTTCGGAGCCTTCTACCGGCGTCGTCTCGCCACCGGACGTTCCGGTCTCGCCGCGGGTCGTTGCGGCTTCTTCGCCAGAAGGTTCTCCGCCCGACGCTTCTTCATCCCCGACCCTGAGCCTGCGGGTCTCGTCTTCCTCGACCGGGGTGCCCTCCGCGCGGACCTCTTCTTCGGGGACAGGCCCGCTCGAGCCCTCCGTGTAGGTGCGGCTGCGGGGCTCCACGGGGGTCGTCTCGCGCTCGCTGGCCCCGGGGCGGAGCTCGCTCCTCGGCATCGTGCGGGTCTCGAAGTCCGGTCCGGTCCGGCCGCCCGTCTCCGCCCCTTCGCGTCCCCGGTCCTCGTCTTCCTGCTCGTCCGGGAAGGTGATGTCCGCGATCGTCACGTTCAGTTCGGTGACCTTCAGGCCCGTGAAGTCCTGGACCCTTTCGGTGATCTTCTGCCGCACCTCGCCGACGGTGCCGAGGATGTTCTTGCCGTAGTCTATGCCCATCTTGAGGTCTATCGCCGCCTCGACGGAGCCGACCTCGACGCCCACGCCGCGGGTCGAGCTCTCGGAGCCCGTGACGTTTTCGATCAGGCCGCCGGCCGAGCGGGAGGCCCCGCCGCCCATGTGTACGCCGTCGACCTCACCCGCGGCCATGCCCGCGATCTTGGAGACGACCGTATCCTTGATGGTGGTCGAGCCGCGGTCGCTCCGCAGCGGGCTCTCGTTCTGCCTCTGCTCTGCCTCGGTCATCTCTCGCTCTCCTCCGTCGCGAACTCCAGGATCATCCTAAATGTTTCCCCAAACACCCCCAACGCAACCAGGATACCCGGAACTCCGCCGCGAAGCCCGGGCCACAGCCGCGTCCTTCGGGTCGATGGATCTCGCGGTTCAGGGCGCGGAGATGACGCCGGACGGGGTTCAGGCGTCCTCCCCTGACGGCGTCGAGTCCGCTTCGGGGCGTCCGGCCATCGCGTCCACCGACCCGTCTTCGGGGACGGTCAATCTACTTTTTTCCGCCCGCTCCCCGCAGGGTGAAGGAGATCGTTAGCAGCAGGATCAGGGGCACGGCCAGCGAGAGGAAGGCGTCGCTAAAGCCGGCTCCGGCGCCCTCGTGGAGGGGATTCAGGGACTCGAGAGCGTCGGATCGGGCGGCGGCGACGGCCGAGAAGAGGGCTGTGCCGACGCTCGTGCCCGAGATCCAGACCATCTCGTTTACGGAGATCCCAGACGGGAGGTTCTCCTCCGGTACGACCAGGGAGACGCCGGTGGCGGTCGCGATCTTGGCGAGCGTGGTCCCGGCGGCCACCACCGCGACGAGCACGGAGGTGGCCCACACCGGCCCCCCGACGCCGAGCCCCGAGAGCAGCACTACGGCAACCACGCAGGCCGCGACGCCGAGGACGGTGGGCAAGGCGACGCCCAAACGGTCCACGATCCCGCCCGACGCCGGACCCCAGACGATGGTGATGAGCGCCGCGGGCATGAGGACGAGCCCGATCTGCGTCGCCCCGAGGCCGTTGAGCTGCACCAGGAACAACGGCACCGCGACCTCGACCGCGATGATCACGCCGACCAGCAACAACGTCGCCACGCACAACCACACGTAGACCCTGTTCCCGAGCAACACCCGCGGCACGAACGGCACGGACGCCGTCTTCTGCCGGAACACGAAACCGATGAGCGCCACGGCAGCCACCCCTGCCGACGCGAGAAAGACGGGGTCTCCCGCACCGGCCTCGGCCCCCCGCGTGAGCGCGAGCAGGGCCCCGCCGAGCGCGAGGGCGAACAGCAGCCCGCCGGCCAGATCCAACCGGCCGCCGGGGGAGGAGGCGCCCCTGGGCAGCACCCTGGAGGCGAGAGGCGCCAGGGCGCCGAAGAGGGCGCCGGCCACGAAGAGCGCCCGCCAGCCGAAGAGGTCGGTGACGGCTCCGCCGAGGACGGGTCCCGACGCGGCGCCAACACCTATCGCCGCTCCCACGAGCCCCAGGGACCTTCCCCGCCTCTCCGGCGGGTAGACGAGGCTGACGGCCGTCGGGCCGAGGCCGACCACCGCGGCGGCGCCCGCGCCCTGCACGAGCCTGCCGGTCAGCAGGAGGGCGAAGCCGGGTGCCGCGGCGCACAAGACCGACCCGAAGAAGAACGTCGTCAGGCCGATCGTGTACAGACGGGCCACCCCGTAGAGGTCGGCCAGGCGCCCGAAGAACGGTATCGCGACGCCGTTGACGAGGAAGTAGCCGGTGATGATCCAACCGAGGGCCACCGGCCCCAGCGACAACGCCCCACCGAGCTCGGGCAGCGCCACGGGCAGCATCGTGCCGTTCAGGACCACCGCAAACAGGGTGGCGCACACGAACGCCAGCACCAGGCGGGCGTCGGTCCGTTGGGGGCTCGGGTCGATACTCATCCGCGGGAGTATACGACCCGGACGAACCCCGATTGAAACCGGTCTACGCGCTCCCTATAATTCCGGCGTTCGGGTCCCGCTCGCGGGACGCGCGCGGTCTCTTCAAGACCTTCATGAGAAGAACGGAGTGGGGCGATGACGAAGAGGATGATGCTTGCCGGGTTGATGGCCGCGTGCCTGGCCCTGGCGGGGTGCGGCGCCGGAGGCGGCGGGGATGCCGCGTCCGGGGGCGGCGCTTCCTGCGACCTTGAGAACCCGCCGCTCTTTCAGGACGGCACGCTAACCGTGGCGACCGACAAGCCGGCCTACCCGCCCTGGTTCAAGGGTGACCCCCAGAGCTACGGCGGGTACGAGGGCGAGGTCGCAAGTGAGGTGGCTGGGCGCATGGACCTGCCCGTGGAGTGGGTCGTCGAGCCGTTCAACAAGTCCTACGCGCCGGGCGCCAAGGACTACGACTTCGACGTCAACCAGATCACCATAACCCCAGAACGCAAGCGGGTCGTTACCTTCTCCGACGGCTACTTCGACAACGCCCAGGGCGTCCTCGTCCTGAACGACTCCCCCGCCGCCGACGCGAATAGCCTCTCCGGCCTCAAAGACGTCAAGCTGGGCGCCCAGGTCGGCACGACCGCGCTGGACTTCGTGAACACCACCATCAAGCCGGACCAGCAGACGAAGGTCTACGACTCGACCAACGACGCCAGGAGCGCCCTGGAGAGCGGCCAGATCGACGCGTTCGTAACGGACCTCGTGACGACGGTCTACCTGCGCGACATCGAGATAGAGAACTCGGAGGTCATCGGCCAGTATCCCAGCGACGAGCAGTTCGGGATGCTCTTCGAGAAGGGCAACCCGCTCGTCGGCTGCGTGAACCAGGTCCTCGGCGAGATGAAGGGCGACGACACCCTCAAGGAACTTCGCGAGAAGCACCTCCAGCAGTACCTGGACGTGCCCAAGCTAAAAAAGTAACGTGACGACCAGGGGTACCGGCCCCGCGGAAGACCCCGAACCGTCCACGCCCGCGGGCTCCGGGCGTGGCTCGCGCGTCCTCGGTAACCGCGCGGTGCTCGTCTCCAGCGCGAGCACCGTGCTCTTCTTCGCGGCGGTCGCGCTCGTCGTGGCGTTGGCGCCGGGGAGCGGGCTCGTGGCGGAGCGGTTCTTCAGTCCGTTTCATCTGTGGCAGTCGATCCGGGGGACTCCGAGCGAGCCTTCGGTGGTGGGCGCGTTCCTGCTCAACGTTTACATCTTCGCGATCTCCGAGGTCCTGATACTCGTCCTGGCGCTCGTGATCGCCGTCGTGCGCGGCATCCCGGGCCCGGTCTTCTTCCCGTTCAGGCTGGTCGCAATCGTCTACACAGACGTGTTCCGCGGCGTGCCGCTCATCCTGGTGCTCTACATCATCGGGTTCGGCGTGCCGGGCCTCGGTATCGGCTTCTTCTCCTACCTCTCCGACGTCACCTACGGCATCGTAGCGCTCGTGCTCGTCTACTCGGCCTACGTGGCCGAGGTCTACCGGGCCGGCATCGAATCCGTCCACGAGAGCCAGAACGCCGCCGCCCGTTCTCTAGGCCTCTCCCGCTTCCAGTCCCTGCGGTTCGTCGTCTTGCCGCAGGCGATACGGCGGGTCATACCGCCACTCCTAAACGATCTTATAGGGTTGCAGAAGGACACGGCGCTCGTCTCGGTGCTCGGTTCCATAGAGGCCGCAAGGGCGGCCCAGATCTACGGCGCCTCCCAGTTCAACTACGCGAGCTACGTGGTCGCGGC
>CAXTDD010000182.1:0-5902 GCA_964242955.1 uncultured Rubrobacteraceae bacterium
TTGCTCCTGTACTCGGTGCCGGCCGTGGCGCTGGGCTGGAGGTTCTTCCGCGGCTTCGGGGCAGCGCAGTGGGTCGCGCTGCTCGTCATCGGGTGGGGCGGCTCGGCCCTCGCGACGCTGCTCTTCACCACGGCCTTCGCGGTGGGCAACCCGTCCGTGGCGATACTCTTGCAGAAGACGCAGCCCCTGTTCGCCGTCGCGCTGGCGGGCATCCTGTTGCGCGAGCGGTTCGGATGGGCTTACTGGCCGTGCTTTATCGTGGCGATGGTGGGGGCGTACATGATCTCCTTCGGAGACCTCGGTCCTTTCGGCGCGCTGGAGTCCGGTGAGCTCCTCACCGCAGCCCTCGCCCTGGGGGCCGCGCTACTGTGGGGCTCCTCGACCGTGCTCGGCCGCCTGGTCCTCAAGGATCTTCCCTTTCACGCCCTGACCGGAGCCCGTCTCCTCCTGGCCGTGCCCCTGCTCGCTGGCATCGTGGTGGTTCAAGGCTCCGTGGGTGGGCTTGGCGCGGGCTTCTTCTCCGAGCCGGGGCGCCTCGTCCTCCTCGCCCTCATCCCTGGCCTGCTGGCCCTGCTGCTGTACTACCGGGGCCTCACCGGCACCCGAGCCTCCTACGCGACGCTCGCCGAGCTCGCCTTCCCGGCCACGGCGGTCGTCCTCAACTGGACGTTCCTCGGCGTCGGCGTGACGGCGAACCAGGTCGTTGGCTTCGTGCTGCTGTGGGGGGCCGTGTTCGTGCTCGGCTACCTCAACGCGAAGGCCCCGGCGCCGGACCCATCGGCCCCGGTGGTCGGCGCCGGATAGGACCGCCCCACGCCGAAGGGGAGCGGAAACCGGATCGTCGCCGGCGCTCGTGCGCCCGTTGCAACGCTTGCCGCTAGTAAAAGCCGGTGTTAGCATGCTTTCGGGTGAGAGAGGAACCAGCACGGGAAGTGTTTCCGTGCTTCGAGGCGAGGTGGGAATCGGGTGTGGTCGTCGTCTGGGAACGATCGTTTAGGCGCAACCGCGTCGGCCCGCGGTAGTGTTCGCGGAGCATACGGAGCCCCGATGGACACTCCCGGGCGCCCGCCGATAACACCGAAAGGGGCGGCCCGATGGATGTTGGTGTGAAGGTACCCGAGCTGGAGTACACGGGCACCTACGACGCGATGCTCAAGCCGCCCCTCGAAGTTCACGGCCCATTCGGCATGCGCAACATCATCGAGGTCATCGGCGGCGAGTTCAGGGCGGCCTCCGGCGACCGGGGCGAAGTGCTCACGGGCGGCTCCGACTGGCTGACGGTGGGCGAGGACGGGTACGGGCGGCTCGACGTTCGCGCCCAGGTACGCATGGAGGACGGCGCGATCATCTACGTCCAGTACCTCGGCGTCCTGGAGATGAACGAGGCGGTGACGAACGCGCTCGCGAACGGCACGGCGACGGGCTTCGAAGACCAGTACTTCCGCACCAGCCCGCGGTTCGAGACCTCCGACCCCAAGTACGCGTGGCTCCAACAAGGACTCTTCGTGGGCCAGGGCCGCGTCATCGAAGGACTGGGCGTCCAGTACAACGTGTTCCGGGTAGAGTAGGGGATGACACGGGCCCATTCACCCGCGGAGGACGTGATCCGCTCGCGGGTCGAGGAGCATCCGGACGCGGTCTGGCTGAAGTTCCGCGACGAGACCTACACGTGGAGGGAGGTCCTCTCCAACATCCAGCGCGCGGCCAACGGGCTGCTCGACCTCGGCGTCAGGCCGGGCGAGCGCGTCGCGATCATGATGGGCAACCGCCCGGAGTTCATATGGACCCACCTCGGGATCGTGTTTATCGGGGCCTTGAGCGTCCCGGTGAACACCTCCCAACGCGGCGCCACCCTCGAACACATCCTCACCGACTCGGACTCCGTCGTGGCCGTCTTCGAGGAGGATCTCAGGGATGCGGTCTTCGCCGTCAAGGACCGGCTGCCGGGCCTGCGCGCCACCGTGGTGGCCGACGGACGGGCCGGGGGCGGGGTGGACCGGACCATCGAGCGTCTCTTCGACCAGCCGGATACCGAACCCGACGTGGGGGTCGAGGAGCCGGTAGGCGGCGCGGGGATAATGTACACCTCGGGGACGACCGGGCCGCCGAAGGGGATCGTCGCGACCAAATACGACACCAGGCCGATGCAGATCCTGCTGGAGGCCTCCGGCGTTCAGCCCGGCGAGACGATATACACGGCGTTGCCGCTCTTCCACGCCAACGCGTTGCTCGTCTCCATGCTCGGCTCGATGGTGCTGGACGCGAAGTTCGCCCTCGGCGAGAAGTTCAGCGCCTCGCGGTTCTTCGACGATTGCCGCAAGTACGAGGCGGTCTCGTTCAACACTCTGGGCGTCATGATCTCCATCCTCCTCAAGCAGCCGCCGCGTCCCGACGACAGGGACCACCCCGTGCGCGTCGTGGTGGACGCAAGCTGCCCGCCGGAGATCTGGGAAGAATTCGAGCGGCGCTTCGGCGTGCGCATCGTCGAGTGGTTCGGGATGGCGGACTCGCCCGGCATCCTGATGAACGACGTGGGCAAGGTCGGCGCGATGGGCAAACCCGTCGCCGGGCTGAAGTTCCGGGTGGTGGACGAGAACGACGAGCCGCTGCCACCCGGAGAGGAGGGCGAGCTGGTCTTCCAGCATCCGCAGGGCCGGCTCACCTACTACCACAAGCTCCCCGAGGCCACGGAGGAGGCCTACAGGGGTGGCTGGTTCCACTCCGGCGACCTCGCCGTGCAGGACGAGGAGGGCTTCTACTACTACAAGGGACGCAAAAAGGAGTCCATCCGCCGCCGGGGCGAGAACATCTCCGCCTGGGAGGTCGAATCGGTCGTCAACCAGCATCCGGCCGTGCTCGAGTCCGTGGTCTACGGCGTCCCCTCGGACCTCGGCGAGGACGAGGTAAAGGTCGAGGTGGTCTCGAAGCCCGGGACGACGCTCGCCCCGGAGGAGCTGCTCGACCACTGCCAGGGCAAGATGGCCCACTTCGCCGTGCCCCGGTACGTGGAGATCGTCGAGTCCCTGGCGAAGACCGGGACGCACCGGAACCAGTACGCCACGCTGCGCGAGCGCGGCATCACCGAAGACACCTGGGACCGCGAGGACGCCGGATACCAGGTGTCCCGGAGGTAAAGAGCTTGTCAGCCAGTCAGCTTGTCAGCCGGTCAGCCAAAAGGTTGTCGGCATACGGGAAGGAGACGACCACATGTAAGGAGAAGAAGCCCCACCGTGGAGACCGCATCACCGGTGCCCAACGGACGGCCACCGGCAGAATTAGCTGACCAGCTGAAATGCTGACAAGCTGACCAGCGCGACCGAAGGGAGCACGATGGAGTTCAAGCAAGTCGTCGGCAACCGGCGCTCGATCCGGTACTACAAGCCGTACCAGCCCGTCGAGAAGGACAAGGTCCAGACCATCCTCGAGGCCGCGCGGCTGCAGTGCCAGCACGGCAACGCCGGCCTGATCCGCAAGGCCGTCGTCGTCACGAAGGGCGAGACGGACGATGCCGTCCGCGAGGAGCTCGTCGACGCGCTCTACAACCAGCCCCAGGCCGCCCAGGCCCCGGTCCATATCGTCTGGGCCATAGACATGTCCGGCTGGGAGCCCCTCAAGGACAACCTCATGGGCCTCATCGAGGCCAAGGCGCTCACCCCCAGCTACGGCTGGAGCGAGCAGTTCGTGACCGAGACCGTGCTCAAGACCCCGGACTTCAACGTGCTCGCCGGCGAGGACCGGTTCGCGGAGTGGCTGTCGGCCATCGAGATGGGCCTGGCCATAGGCTCGGCGCTGCTCGCCGCGGTGGACTGCGGCCTCGGGACGCAGCTTCTTACCGGGCGAAGGGACCAGATACGCGAGCTGTTCGGCATGCCCGAGCACGTAACGCCCGCGCAGATCCAGATAGTCGGCTATCCGGCCGAGGACCCCAAAGGCGGAGGCCAGAGGCCGCGTCCGCCCTTCGAGGAGCTGTACTTCGCCGGCACGTGGGGCAACTCCATCCAGAGCGATCCCGTGGTGGTCGAGGAGCTGACGCAGGCGGGCATGTTCCAGGAGCAGGCGCCGGTGCCGTGGCGCGCCGCCGAGCTTCGCGCGCTGGCCGCGATGTTCGGGCTGCCGGAGTAGAAAAACCACGTGACCAGCCGCGAGCGCCGGGACGGACCTTCGACAAAGGCGCCCACCGACGGCTTTCTCGAAGAGCTTTCCCGGCGTTCACGATCCCAGAGGATGGACATGCCCGATACTTGCAGCCCCGAGTTCCTCGAATACGAGACCGTGCAGCGGTACGCGGACTCGCTCGGAGACGACCTGACGGAGCAGGAGCGCGGTCAGCGGCTCGCGGTGCTGGAGGAATTCTCGAAGTATGTCGGGGACACGCCGGACGAGATGGTCGAGAAGATCTTCAACAAGGAGACCCGCAAGTACCGCAAGCGCGGCCACTACTCCGACAACGCAAAATCCTTCGCCGCCGAGACGGACGCGCCGCAGTCCGTGCAGCTCCAGCGCAGCAACATCATCCGCGCGTTCTTCATCGCCAACGGCTACCGGCTCCCGCCGGAACGACCGGACTGGATGTAACCGGCGCCCGTAGCCGCTTTCAGGGGCTGAGGGTCACCAGAGCATCCGCCAGCGCACGCGCGTCGAGGAGGTCCGCGCGGATGGGTTCCAGCCCGTTCCGGCGGACCTCTTTTTCGTGTCCCGCGTCCGCGTGGTCTATGAGATAGTGCTCTGCCAGTCCGGCGTAGCGGGCGGAGATCTCACCCGGATCATCGGCGCATCCCACCGTGGCGAGGGTCCGGCGGCGGGCCAGAGAGTGGTGGTGGACGCCGGGGTTCTCCGACCCGACCCCGACCACCACGGGCGAGACCGCGACGCGGAGGGGCGCCTTCGAGATCGCCTCGCGGACACCTTCGAGGGCCAGGATCGCGCCGATGCTCGTGACCGGGTTGCTCGGCCCGAAGACGAGGAGGTCGGCCCTCTCTATCGCTTCGACGGCGGCCTGAGAAGCCGTCCCGCGCGCCAGGCGGACCTCGCCCAGTTTCGGCTCCGCCCTTTCACCGACGTACCATTCCTGGAAGTGGAGCAGCCGTCCGTCTTCGAGGAGCATGTGGGTCTCGTTAGGCCCGTCGCTCGCCGGGAGGAGCTCCACGTCCGTGACACCGAGGCGACGCGAGAGGTCGCGCGTCGCCGCCGTGAGGCCGCGCCCGGAGCGGAGGTGTTCCGTTCGCAGGAGGTGCAGCGCCAGGTCCCTGTCGCCGACGTTGAACCACGAGGGTTCGTGGAGGCCGGCCAGCGCCTCCCCCACCCGGAACGTCTCGTCTTTCAATCCCCAACCGCGTTCCGAATCCCAGAGGCCGGCCAGCGAGTAGGTCACCGAGTCGAGGTCGGGGCAGACGCGCACACCGTGCCAGTCGAGGTCGTCACCGACGTTGGCTATGACGGTGAGCCTGCCCGGTCCCAGGGCGTCGCGCAGGCGTGGAGCCAGGCGTGCGCCGCCGAGGCCGCCGGTCAAGAGAACAACTCGCGGCTCGGGACCGGGCATGGATCCTTTCTCGTTCGCGGGCCACGCAGTATAGCGGAGACGGGCCCGGGCGCGCGTGATCTCCTGTTTGCAATCGGCTTCGGCGGCCTGGACTTCCTTTGGACGGTGCGCTCATCGTGGCCGAACGCGACCGGGTGAGACAGAGACCGCTGCCCGGGCGAACTTCCTAGCCCGGCAGGTGACGTTTGGGGCAGCGGGCGACGAGGGAGTAGACGGTGTCGACCATGTTGCCGACGTAGAGCTCGCCGACCTGGGTGAGTAGCTGGTAGGCGTCGAGCTTGTCGAAGCCGTGGTCTTCGGCGAGCCATCCGATGAGCTCCGCGTAGGCTATGCGGGCGGCGTCCTCCATCGGGCGGGCGCTGC
>CAXTDD010000183.1:0-5902 GCA_964242955.1 uncultured Rubrobacteraceae bacterium
GGCCTGCACCACCCGCCCGAAGACCAGCAGGGGTAGGCTCGGAGCGACGGCGCAGACGAGGCTCCCCGCCGCGAAGACCAGCAGCCCCGCGGTGAACAGGCGCCGCAGGCTGTAGAGGTCCGCCACGCGCCCGTAGAGTGGGACGCCGACGGCGAAGACGAGCAAATGCGACGTCACGACCCACCCGACCTGCGCCTCCGAGGCGCCGAAGTCCTCCCCCACGGCCGGCACCACGACGTTGACCATCGTGCCAGCCATCACGGAGACGAAGACCGCCGCCGCGACCACCGCCAGAAAGAGCCGCTCCGGCGTCCCTCCCCCGATGGCTTCGCCGCTCACCGTAAAACTCTAACGGTTAAACCCCCGCAACCCAACCCGCGGGCGGGCTCGATGCCCGTCGATGGCGCGCGTCGTTCGCGCGACCGGAGCAGCACGGCGGGCCCGGGGATCATCCACCGGCCGACGCGGGTTCCAGGACGACGACGGGGATCTGTCGTGACGTGCCGGCCTCGTAGTTCGCGAATTGCGGGGCCACCTCCTTCTGGCGCCCCCAAATGGCGGACCGTTCCTCGCCGTCCGCGACCCGCGCGACGGCTTCGACCTCCTGCGTCCCGACCTCGATCCGGACGTGCGGGTCCGCGAGCAGGTTGTGAAACCATGCCGGATGGTAGTCCCTGCCGGCGTTGGAAGCGAAGACCGCGTACCCTCCGTCCACGGCCTGGTACGCCAGCGGACTGACCCGCCGGGCCCCGCTCTTCGCCCCCGTGTGGTGCAGGAGCAACAGCGAAGCCCCCTCGAACGGGCCGCCCACCTTACCCCCGTTCTCACGGAACTCCTCGATGATCCGGCGGTTCCACTCCCGCTCGGCCTGGACGCCTTCCGCCATGCTGGCTCCTTCTTTATGTTGCTCGATCAACTGTTTTGTGAACAACAGTATCATCCATAAGTTGTTTGTGCAACTGTTTGTGGGTAAACTTTTCATATGGACGTTGGACGGGCAGAGGATGAGAGGATTCTCGAAGAGCGTCTTTCGGACGAGCGGTTTCTGGCGTGGCTGGACATGATCCGGGCCCAGGCGAGGGTGATGGAGGCGCTGGAGTGCAGGCTGGAGGAGGCGGCGGGAATACCGCTGGCCTTCTCTGAGGTGCTGGTGCAGTTGGAGAAGACGCCTGAGAAGCGGATGCGGATGCAGGAGTTGGGGCGTTCGATCTTCCTCTCCAAGAGCGGGGTGAGCCGGCTGGTGAGCCGCATGGAACGCGAGGGGCTCGTGGTCCGTCAGGGGGACCCGGAGAACCTGCGCGCCACCTACGCCGCCATCACCGAAAAGGGGCACGAGGTATTCCGCAGGGCCGCGCCGGTGAGCCTGCGGGAGGTCGAGGAACGCTTCTCGCGCCACCTCGATAGCGAGGAGGCTGAGGTCATGCGGCGGGTGCTGGGAAGGGTCATCCGGGCCTGCGGTGACGAACCGAGCGTCCCCAGGCAAGACCCGCCCGGTCCGGTTTGACCCCGACCGGCGAGGCTCAGGCGAGGAGCTTCAGATCCCTGGCGTGGGCGAGGGCCTCGGCGCGGTTCTTCGCGCCCAGCTTGCGGTAGATGTTGCCCGTGTGGCTCTTGACGGTGCCGACGGAGATGAAGAGGTCCCCGGCAACCTCCGAATTCGTCCTGCCCGAGGCGAGGAGGGTGAGCACCTCCAGTTCGCGTTCGCTCAACGGATCTTCGAGCCGGTGGGGGGACTCGCCGGCGTGCGACTCGGCTTCCGGAAGCGCGGCGGTCGCAGCCGGTGGTTCTCGACCGTCGCGTTCGCCCAGCGCGTAGGCCATGACGCCGTCTTCCATTCGCGACTCCAGGTGGCCCTTGCGGGCGAGTCCCTCCAGCATCTTCGCCGCCTCGTCGGCGGTCAGGGAGGTGCTGATCGCGGCGGTGACCGGTGTGATCTCGCCCCGCTCCTCCAGGGTGCTGAGGAGCTCTTTCTCTTTCTCCCGGGCATCCGGTACGGCGGGGCGCGATGCCTCGTGCGCGGCTATGGCGCGGTTGATCTGCCACAGGAGAAGTACGGGGGCCGCCACCCCGATGCCGAGCAGGCCGACCCACGCGATGCCCACGTCGGCCAACCCCCTGTCTATGATAAACCCGAGCGACGCGAACAGGAGGAAGAGACACCATACCCCCACGCCAAGCGCCGCCAGAACCCTAGCCCGCACCGCGCGTCCCCTCGTCCGCTCCCGAAGGGACGACGCGCGCCAGGTCCACCTTCGGCCTTCTTCCGTACCGGGATCTGGACCTCATAAGGTCAGGATAACGCACCACGGGCTTCTCCGGAGGTCGAGGATTCTCTTCGTTGCCAGGTCCTGACGGCGGAGTCCATAAGTATTGTCCCGCCGATCTGCGATTTTCCATGATGGCCGGGCGTTGGACCCCTGCATCTTGACCCGATCCTCCGGCTTTCTCAGCGAGTGCGTCGGGGACGGGGAGGCTTACCTTCCGCACCACCCTTCGTGCCCGCTGAGCTTTGTGTGAGCACCTGGGTCCGATCCATTCTATTCTTGACTCGCGGCTTTCGACGTGTGAAGCTTCTTGCGGAGAACGTTTGGGGAGTTGCTGTCGGGTGAGGGGGAAGCGCTGGCAGCGCAACGTGGCGAGTGGAACGGTGGTTCCAGGATCTGTGCCGGCCGCCACGGCGAAGATGCTGTTCCGCCGCAATCGCAAACTCCGGGCGATTGAGAGGGGTAGGAAATGAGGCCGTTTAGAAGCATCAGTGTAACCTTCGGGATACTGCTGGCCGGTGCGGTGCTGTTGCCGACGTCGGCGTTGTCGCAGCAGGAAGGGAGCGAGGAGGAGCGGGGGGCGGCAAACGTCCGTTCCGCCTACGTTGTGGAGGGCGTCGACACCAAAGAGGAGCGCACCGAGATAGTACGCCAAGGCATCGCCATAGACGGCACCGGCGAAGAGTTCGTAGAGGTCACCGCCAACGACGCCGAGGTGAAAAAGCTCAGATCGTTGGGCTACGATCCCAGGCCGGACGACAGGGCCGGGATCGAGCCGCGGGACTTCCCGTCGGAGGACTCCGGGTACCACGACTACGCCGAGATGACCGCCGAAATAACGAAGGCGGCCCGCGACCACCCGAAGCTCGTGCAAGTCTCCAGCATAGGCGAGTCCTACCAGGGCAGGAAGCTGTGGGCGGCCAAGGTCTCCGACGACCCCGGCAAGGACGAAAAAGAGCCCGAGGTCCTCTACGTTGGAAGCCACCACGCCCGGGAGCACCTCACGGTGGAGATGTCCCTCTACCTGCTGAAACTTTACACCGACGAGTATGACTCCTCCAAGAGGGTCAGAAACGTAGTGAACGGGCGGGAGATCTGGCTCGTGTTCAACCTCAACCCGGACGGTTCGGAGTACGACATACGCCGAGACGCCTACGACTTCTGGCGCAAGAACCGCCAGCCCAACGCGGGCACCAATGCCGTGGGCACCGACCTCAACAGGAACTACGGATACAAGTGGGGCTGCTGCGGAGGTTCCAGCGGCAGCCCTTCGAGCGACGTCTACCGGGGTCCGAAGCCTTTCTCGGCGCCGGAGACCGATGCCCTGCGCGATTTCGTGAACGGTCGGGTGATTGGTGGAGAACAGCAGATACAGACCGCCATCTCCTTCCACACTTACTCCGAGCTGATCCTCTACCCTTACGGCTACACCTACGAGAACGTCCCGCCGGACATGGACCCGAAGGATTTCCGGGTATTCCGCAAGATGGCGAACACGATGGCCGAGACCAACGGTTACACCCCGGGCCAGTCGAGCGACCTGTACGTAACGGACGGGGACATGACAGACTGGGCGTATGGCAGGCACGGGATCTTCGCCTACACCTTCGAGATGTATCCGAAGTCGAACAACCCGGGCTTTTATCCTCCGGACGAGCAGATCGGTCCCCAGACCAGGCGCAACAAGCAGGCCGCGCTCTACCTCGCCGAGAAGGCCGGCAACCCTTACTCCGTCCTCGGAGAGGGGCCGCGTACGAACTAGCAGGCGCACGGACTTCGACGGCCGCGGTGCGCCCGTTCGCGGAACCCGCCCGTGTAAGCCCGGTTGCCCCGGACCGACTCTATCCGGGGCAACTCCCGTCGCAGGGCCCCGTCTAACAGCCGCGCTCCGAACTGGCAGACGGACCACTGGATCGTCTTGAAGCGGGCCGGGCGGACGTCCGGGACGTGGCGGCCCGGGAGGCCGGTTCAGGCCGCCACCTTCTCGTCCCAGTCTATATGGTAGTCGTGCATCCACGCGAGGGCCCCGCGGCCGGCTACGCGTTTGAGGATCGCGGGCATCATCAGGTCGCGCAGCACCCGGCCCACGGGTCCCGCCGCCTTGCTGTTGCTCGTTCTCGCCCCGTGCGCGACGATTTGCTCCACCCTTCTGCGACGTAGCTTTTCGTAGGCGGCGAAGGCCTGACCGGTATCCGGCAGGTCGCGCAGGCACCTGGCGAGCACGATGGCGTCTTCGATTGCCATGGACGCGCCCTGCCCGGAAGACGGCGCGGTGGCGTGCGCCGCGTCCCCGACGACGATTATCGACCCCCTGTGCCACGTCGGGACGGAGGGAAGGTCGTAGGTTGCCCAACCGGCGAGCCTTCCGGGGGTGGCGCAAATGATATCCACGGCCGGCGTATCGTCCCCGGCGAAGAGACCCGTCAACATCTCCCTCCACTGTTCTGTGCCGGTGGCGGCGAGCTCCGCCCTACTCGGCTCGTCGGCGCGGGGAGGGTTGGCGAACCACCAGACCTCGCCGGAAGGATGGACGGCGTAGCCGAAGAACGCGCGTTTGCCGAAGACCATCCGGAACGTGCCAGGCTCGGCCCGGACGTGCACGCCACGGGCGTACCCGCCGATGTTGAGCACGGGAATGTAGCGGGCCGCGGGCGCCGACGGGTCGATGATGCGGCGGGTGCGGGAGTGGACGCCGTCGGCCCCGATCAAGAGGTCTCCTGCGGCCTCTGTCCCGTCCTCGAATCGTGCCACAACGCCACCGTCCGGCGTGGTTCTGGCGTCCACGAGCCGTTTGCCGTACTCGACGCCGACGCCGCGCCTGACAGTCTCGTCGCGCAGCGCCCGGTAGAGGTCTGCCCGTTTGAGGGTCTGGCTGACCGTACCGTCGGGCAGCGTCCCGCCGTTGGGGACCTCGCCGAGGTGTTTGCCCGTGCCGCTCTGTATCGCCATGCGCGGCGTGGGAAAGCCCTCGGACAGCACGAGGCGGTGGGCGTCGATGGAGCGCAGGGCGTCCATGCCGTTGCTGGCGAAGGTGAGGAAGGCGCCGGCGTCGTCCGCGCCGCCCTCGTACGTTTCGTAGACGACCGCGTCGATCCCGGCCCGCCGCAGCGCCATCGCGGCCACCGGACCGGCGATGCCGCCACCGATGATGAGGGCTTTCTTGTTCGTGGGTGTTTTGTTCATGGTGAGCTCCTCTCCCGGCTACCGTCTGGGTGCTCGTGGCTCGTGTGGTTCGAGAGGTTTCTTTTCCCGCGAGAGTCGGAACGCCAGGAGTGAGATCCAGGCGCCCCCAACAACGAGGGAGACGCGCTCGAAAAGTCCGCTCGGTGCCTCTGGAAGGACACCCGCGAAGTCGAGGGAGACCAGCGTGCTGCAGGCGACGAAGGACGCCGCGACCGTCGCGCCGGCGAAGATCGAGGGCAACCTCCACCTTCGCCAGTGGAGTTCTCCGGCGAAGCGCCGCGCCAAGACGAAACAGACCGCCGTCATGGAGCCGAAGACGAGGGCGCCGGCGAGGTCGTGAACCCGCCCGTGAAAGGTGATCGGCCCTTGCGGCGTCCCCGGAGGGTAGCCCAGGCCCGGGTCGATCGTGAAGACGCCGCCGAGGATCAGGCCGAGCCCGAGCAGCGAGATCAGCC